>CAMDVY010000164.1 GCA_945878745.1 Klebsiella pneumoniae
CAGATCGGCGGTGGCTCGGTCGCCAGCATTTGTGGCCGTTATTTCGCCATGGACCGCGACCAGCGCTGGGATCGTCAGGAGCGAGCCTACAATCTTCTGGTACGTGGAGAAGCCCCCTTCCACGCGGAGACCGCTCGCGCCGGCCTTGAACTTGCCTACGCACGGGCCGAGACCGACGAGTTTGTGCAACCGACCGCCATCCATGCCGCAGGATCCTTGCCAATACGTATTCGCGATGGCGACGCCGTGTTGTTCATGAATTTTCGCGCCGACCGAGCTCGACAACTCACTCGAGCAATGATCGATCCCGCATTCACCGGGTTTACGCGTCGCAGCACTGTCAAACTCTGTGACTTCGTCATGTTGACGCGTTACGCAGACGATATCGATGCATCCTGTGCATTCGACACCCCACAGCTTCGCAACACGCTGGGTGAGTACATCGCCCATCTGCATAAGCGACAATTGCGAGTCGCCGAAACTGAGAAATACGCGCACGTGACTTTCTTTTTTTCAGGCGGCCGAGAAGAGCCATTCACTGGCGAAGACCGAATCCTGGTGCCATCTCCGAAAGTTGCTACCTATGACCTGCAACCAGAAATGAGTGCAGCTGCCGTTACCGACGCACTGGTCAACGCGATCAAGGACCAGCAACACGACGTGATCATCTGCAACTATGCCAACGGCGATATGGTCGGTCATACCGGAATAATGTCCGCTGCCGTGCTTGCCGTTGAAACACTGGACGCCTGTCTTGGACGACTGATGCAGGCGACGGAACAGGTGGGTGGGCAAATGCTGATCACCGCTGACCACGGAAATTGCGAACAGATGATGGATCACGTGACAGGGCAACCCCACACTGCGCACACCTGTGAGCCGGTTCCTTTGATCTACTTCGGTCCCGAGTCTGTGACGATGACACAAGGCGGCTCCCTGCAGGACGTGGCTCCGACATTGCTCAATCTGATGGGTATTGATGCACCCGCAGAAATGACCGGGCGATCGCTGGTCAAGTTTCGCGCTCAGCGTAGCGCCTGACGACGATGCCGGATCGCCTGTCTTTCGGAGCAAGTGTTCGTCCTTTGTTCACCGGATTGATTCTGGTGTTCGGCTCGCTGAGTACAGCCGCCGCACTGGCAGCTCCAGCCAATGATCAGGAGCAAGCCAACCAGGCGCTCAAAGTCATCGTCAACGAACTCAACCAGCTCGACCGCTGGTTGAATGATGCCGAGCGTAAACAAGCCAGCCTGCAGAAAGAGCTTGCCGGTCATGACCAGAGAGTGGCAGAAGTCTCTCGAGCACTCGCTTCCACCGACAAGAGTCTCCGCGATGGAGAGCAGGAAGTGGCAAGGCTCCAGTCCGAACGCGTCAAACTGGAACAGCAAAAAGATGCGCAAGCGAGCCGAATATCACGACATATCAATGCAGCCTATCGGCTGCAACGGCAGGACGTCGTCAGGGCTATGCTTAACGACGAGGCGCCTGCAGACATGGACCGTATGCTGCGCTACCACCGTTACTTCAGCGACGCTCGCATGGAATCGGTTCGCGCGTTTCAAACCACACTGCACGCAATCACTGAAAACGAGGAAAGACTAAGCGTGGAGCGAAGCTCGCTGGAAAAAAATCGAGAGGAATTACTCGGCAAGCAGACCGACCTCGATTCACGCCGTGGGGAACGCACAGGACTGATTCGAGAACTCGCACAAGACGTTGCAGATAAGAGTGCCAGACAGAAACAGCTCATCGCAGACCGCCAAAGACTGGAGCGTCTGCTCGCAGAACTGGCTCGGCGATCAACAGAACGGACCAACACGGATTTTCGTGGTCGACGTGGAAGCCTGCCTTTGCCCGTGTCCGGGAATCCCGTGTTCAAGTATGGCGCACCACGCGCCGATGGACGATTGCGATGGGAGGGTATGGTCTATCGCGCCGGCAAGGGCGCACCAGTTCATGCAGTCCATCGAGGCACCGTCGTGTTCGCAAACTGGTTACGCGGTTTCGGAATGCTCGCAATTATCGACCACGGCAATGGATTTCTGACCCTGTACGGCTACGTGGATGGGCTCAACAAGAACGAAGGTGATGCCGTAGAAAGCGGAGAAGTCATTGCGTACGCCGGCCAGAGCGGTGGACAGCCGTTTGACGGCGTCTATTTCGAAATCCGTCACAAGGGAATTGCGATCGACCCACGCCCCTGGCTGCGCAAGTAGTGCATCGGCCAGCCGTATTGATGGTAACAACCCTGTGCATGGCAACAGGCATGTTCCTTGGTGTGATGCTCCACCAGACGCACCCTCTATCGCCTCGAAACGAGCAAGAAATCCTGTTGGATCAGACGATCAAATACGTGACGACGCATTACGTGGACGAAGTGACGCAGCAGCATCTTGTTGATGGTGCGTTGACTGGTTTGTTTGAAAGCCTGGATCTTCACTCACGATTTCTGGGCGTGGATGCGATGCGGGAAATCGAGTCCGAGGCCCGGGGGCACTACGGTGGCGTGGGTCTGGAGGTTTCTCTGGTCGACCAGTATTTCACGGTCATTCGTACACTACCCCGGACACCAGCCGAGAGCGCTGGAGTCGAGCCCGGTGATCGACTCACTGCCGTCGATGCCGAGTCGTTACGCGGCAAGCGAATCGGCGATGTCATCCAGATGCTCAGAGGTGCTCCGGAAACTGATGTTGTCCTTGAAGTAAAGCGCGGCGTACAGCGACGCTCACTGCGAATTCGCAGACAACGCATCGACACGATTTCGGTAGAAGGCGAGAAGGTCGAACAGAGCATTGGCGTCATCCGCATATCCCTGTTCACTGACAAGACGGCCGACGAAGTCAAGAACACGCTGGTGACACTGGATGGCGGTTCAGAACCTCTCAAGGGATTGATACTGGATCTGCGGAACAACCCTGGCGGATTGTTGACTTCCGCAGTTGAAGTCGCTGATCTGTTCCTCTCCGACGGATTGATCGTACGAACCCAGGGTCGCTCGCCAGAAAGTAATTCCCGATATGAAGCGACTGTCGGGGATGTAGTCCGAGACCTTCCGATTGCCATTCTCACTGATGGCGCAACGGCATCAGCAGCTGAAGTCGTCACGGGAGCATTGCAGGACGCAAGGCGCGCCGTCGTTATCGGCTCGACGACCTATGGCAAAGGATCGGTTCAGACGTTGTTTGGTGTCGAAGGGAAGAGAGGCATCAAGTTGACCACGGCCCGCTACTACACCCCGAGTGGCAAGGTGATCGACGGCAAGGGTATCGAACCCGATGTCGACTGGACGGGCGAATACGCGTCCCTCCCTGCATTCGCCGCCAGAACCTTGCAAGAAGCGGCCACCTCGAATTGACCATGTGCGGTCCATGACCATTCATCAATAACCCAACTTTCTCCTATGACAGACCAATACACACGAACCATTCTCGCTACCGAAATTGCGGAAAACAGCAGCCGATGCATGGATGTCAACGGTACAAACATCTTGTTATGCCGTTCGGGTGGCGAGTACTTTGCAGTTCGCAACCTCTGCACACATGCCGACTCGCCGCTGGACGGCGGGCGCATTCGCAATCGGATGGTTTCATGTCCATTGCATGGCATGCGGTATGAACTGGCAACCGGCAAACCGTTTGGTCAGCTGACTCGCATTCCGCTGCGCACATTTCCGATTCGCATTGTGGACGGCTACCTGGAGGTGGCGGTCAGCTGATACGCTCTCTACCTTGGGACCATTCAACGTCGGAGGCAATGATGATCAGGGGCGTCCACCACGTAGCCATATCTACCCCAAACCTCGAGCGGATCGTCGCGTTTTATCGAGACATCGTTGGTGCAGAAGTCGTCTATGAAGGCGGTTGGCAACGCGGGTCAGACGTGATCGACGGTATCGTTGGACTGAAGAACTCGGAAGCCAAACAAGCGATGCTGAAACTCGGGAATGCCTATCTCGAGTTCTTCGAATACGTTTCTCCTGCCGGCGATCCGAAGAACCCGAAGTATGGGGTCAACGATCACGGCTATACCCATTTTGCCCTGGACGTGCAGGACATCGACGCGGAATACGAACGGCTGTCTCGAGGCGGCATGACCTTCAATTGTCCACCACCAAACTTCCCCGGCAGCCCGATACGAGCAACCTACGGACGAGATCCGGACGGTAATGTCATCGAAATTCAGGAAATCCGCGATCCCGCGCATGGCTTCGCACTGGAGAGAACCAAAACTCGCCTCTGAGCGTCATCTGACGGCTGGTGTTCAACCCAGCCCTCACTTATGCTCCCTGCGGTCTGCCACTCGATTGGCTCACACAAAATAAAAATTACTGTCCGGCCACGATGTCGGACAGGACAGCAGGACTGGGGGAAGTATCCTGTTCACCACGGCCATCAGGCGCACCTTTGCGTTTGCCTGTTTTTCGTTCTTGCCAATTTCAGCCATGTCAGCCGAGCTGGCGATTGTCATCGATGATCTCGGTTATCACGCTGATCGCGCGGAGCGCATCCTGCATCTGCCCGGTCCACTGACACTCGCCGTATTGCCCAATACACCAGGAGCCATCCAGATTGCCCAGCGAGCACCCGGATTTGGCAAAGAAGTCATCCTCCATCAACCGATGGAAGCCACACCGTCCCGGTGGGCGTTGAGAGAGCCTGGAACGCTTATGGCATCCATGAGCGCACAGGAATTTGATCGTACCTTCGAAGCGGCTCTTGATCGGTTGCCAAACCTGGCTGGAGTCAGCAATCACACCGGCAGCCTGCTGACCAGTTCTCCCGCAGCCATGCAGCGATTGATGGCCATCGTTAAAAAGAGAAATCTCTACTTCCTGGACAGCCGTACCACCGTCACCACGGTCGCGCTGGAAGTGGCCGAAGCCAATCTGGTCCCCGCAACGCACCGTGATGTCTTCCTCGACAACGTCATTTCTCTAGAGGCTATCCACAGCGCGTTCAAGGATGCGATTGCCAAGGCTCGCAAGAATGGGAAAGCCATCGTGATCGGTCATCCTCACGAAGCGACGATTCGTTACCTGGAGCATGTGCTCTACGCACTGCCGGCCGACATCACCCTTGTTTCAGCGGGTTCTCTCGCGTATTCCAGCTATCCAGCAACTGCTGTCCCGCAGCAAGTTGCAATGTCCCAGCATAGAGCGCTCGGCCAGTAATCACTCCGGCCAGGCCGCTTCCTGCCGACTCCGCAGCCGCCCGACACAACCGCTCCAGATCTTCGAGTTGGTGCACACCGCCGGAGGCAATCACCGGCAGGCGTGTGGTGCGAGCCAGCGTCAGGGTTGACTCGATGTTGACACCTTCAAGCATTCCGTCCCGATCAATATCGGTGTAGACAATGCCGGCCAGCGGCAAGTGCTCGACAGTACGGGCGAAATCAGTTGCCTGAACGTCCGTGGTCCGATCCCAACCTGCAGTAGCGAGCCGTCCGGCACGCGCGTCCAGACCGAGCAGAATCTGATCTGGGAACTGCCGGGCCAACTCTTCAAGAAAGGTGGGCTCTTCAATCGCCCTGGTACCGACGATCAACCGGGCCACCCCGACGGCAAAGTAGGCCTTCGCAATGTCCAGAGAGCGAATGCCTCCACCAAGCTGAACCGGCACCCCGGGAATCGCCGCGACCATGCGCCCCACCAACTCCCGATTGCGGGGCTGGCCGGCAAAGGCGCCATCGAGATCGACGATGTGCAATCGACGTGCGCCCTGGGCCGCCCACGTTCGGGCTGTCGCGACCGGGTCATCCGAGAACACCGTTGCTTCGTCCATGCGTCCCTGCCGCAGGCGGACACAATGACCTTCCTTGAGATCGATGGCGGGTATCAGTTCCATGGCTACGCCTACAAGGAACCTTTGGTCGACGGGATGACTCCCCCCATTCTCGGATCAGGCGTGACCGCCATTCTCAAGGCCCGCCCAAAGGCCTTGAACAGCGTCTCTGCCTGATGATGCGCGTTGTCCCCACGGAGATTGTCCAGATGCACTGTCGCCTGGGCGTGATTAACAAAGCCCTGGAAAAACTCACGCAGCAGGTCGACATCAAAATCGCCGACGCGCGCGCGGGTGTAATTCACGTGATAAAACAGCCCAGGGCGTCCCGACAAATCAATCACCGCCCTGGAGAGCGCTTCATCCAGCGGAACATAGGCGTGTCCGTACCGATACAGACCAGACTTGTTGCCCGCCGCCTGCGCAAAGGCCTGGCCGAGAACGATGCCAACGTCTTCCACGGTGTGGTGCGCATCGACCTCCAGGTCTCCCTCTGCTTTGACATCCAGGTCGATTGATCCGTGGCGAGCGACCTGCGCCAGCATGTGATCGAAAAAAGGCAGGCCGGTCGCGAGTTGATGCACACCCGCACCGTCCAGGTCCAGGCGAAGCGAGATACGCGTTTCCTGAGTGTTGCGAGTGACATCAGCGGTTCGGTTGGCCATTGAAGGAGTACTGGAAAAGAAGGCGCGGCAGTATACCTGTTCAGAATTGTCGCCAGCATCCGCGAAATCAAGCCCGCGGAGCCAGCTACTTGAGACGATCCATCAGGCTGCCATGGGGGAGGTAACGGTTTTCCGAATTGGTCTTGATCCAGCCCGTCAGCTCAGCCGGATAAGTTCCGCGTTTCTTGAGTTCGCGAACCATCGGAATGACCGGCGATTTCGCCCCAGCCTCCCATCCGGCCACTTCTTTTTCACCCTTCGCAAAAACCCTTATCAACGCAATTAGATCAGCATCGGTCAGCGTGGCCGCGGCCGCGGCCCAATCGACAGTGCCGTGCCGAGCAACCACCGTTGTGCGCCGGACTGCATTCGTGTCCAGTCCAAGACCAGGTTGGTCCAATCGGTCAGCCAGCGCCACGAGTTCGGCGAGAAGAGCAGGCGTAAGAGCCG
>CAMDVY010000165.1 GCA_945878745.1 Klebsiella pneumoniae
AGTACTTTTGCCTGAGACTGTCCATCTCGAGCGCCAACTCCTGTAAAACCACCGCCCAAGGATCGAGCGCTTCGATTCTGATTTTTAGTACATCTCGCAACCAAGTATTCCGTTGGCGGAGTGCTCGACTGTAATCGCGAGCCAGGGAGTGATATCGATGTTCCACGTGAAACAATCCCCAGTCGAGGTACCGTCTCCTCTCCGCAGGCCCCCCAAAAACAAGGTCGGAAACATCTGGCGTCAATAACTGCAGGGGGAGCCTCGACGCTGCATCGGACAACCTCGATGTTTGCTGACCGTTGATCTGTATCGTCAACGGTTGCCTACGCCGCTTGTTAAACAGAATTGTGTCAACGCTGGCTGGGGTTTGGAGATCAATGAAGACTGACAGGCCGTCAACATCGTGTTGGACCAATGTGTCCGCGGTCGGAGAACGAAAGGACCGGCCTCTTCCCACCAGATAAACGGATTCCAGCACCGTTGTCTTGCCAGCGCCGTTCTCTCCTACGAAACAATTGAAACGTTCGCCAAATTGGATATCGGCGAACTCGACATTACGAACGTGCTGCAACCTCAGGCGTCTGATGGGCATCGGACGCTCGACGGGCTAATCAGAGCCGCATCGGCATCACGACGTAAACAGCTTCCGCATTTCCAGGGCTCTCTATAAGAGCGCTGCTGTTCGCGTCAGAAATTCCGAAAGTCACATTCGTGGAAGTTAGGACGTTCAAAACATCCAAAAGGTAGGCAACGTTGAACCCAATTTCGACCGGCGACCCTTCATAGTCAATAGCCACCGATTCTTCGGCCTCCTCCTGTTCGGGATTGTTGGCTTGAACACTCAACAATTCCGGCTCCAGTTTGAGCCTGACTCCGCGATACTTTTCGTTGGAAAGTATTGCCACACGACTAAACGCGCCACGCAACGTCTCTCTGGTCCCCACAAACGATCTCGAAAGAGCCTTCGGAACCACCTTTTCATAATCCGGAAATTGCCCATCGACCAACTTCGTGGTCAATGTGTAGCCACCCACCGAAACTGATACGTGGCTCTTCCCGAAGACGAACTGACACACGTTCTCTGTGCCATCCAACAATCGGGCAAGCTCAAGAACGCCCTTCCTGGGCAGAATTACCTGCCTACGTTCGCCGTTCCCTACCACCCCTTTCAAGGTGTACATCGCCATGCGATGCCCGTCTGTAGCAACACTACGGACGTAGTCCGGGCCAACGTCTAGGAGCATCCCATTAAGAAAGAAACGGACATCTTGCTGCGCCATGGCAAAGCCCACTCGATCAATCAGCGACCGAACGTTCGATTGGGACAAAACGACATTGAAGTCCGCCACTCCACCGCCCGTCCTTGGGAAATCAGCAGCAGGAAGCGTAGCCAATGCAAATCGACTTCTGCCCGACCGAACGATCGCTCGGTCCGATTCCAACTGCACTGAGACCTGCGCTCCCTCTGCAAAGGAACGAAAAATGTCAGCCAATTTCCGCGTTGGTAAAGTCGTCGTTCCTTCGTGTTCAACTCTTACGTTGTCAACACGAACATGGAGTTCTACCTCGAGGTCGGTTCCGACAACTTCTACCGTCGAGCCCTTGGCTACCAACAAGACATTAGCGAGCACTTGCAGCGTCTGCCGTCGTTCTACTACCCCTGTCAAAAGCTGCAGGGGTCGAAGTAACGCATCACGATCAACTGTGAATTTCATAACCCACTCGTTCTTCTACTATCTGTTCCGACTTGCGCCCGCTCCTCTTGATCAAGCTCCAAGCATCCGGGAGAGATTCCTGTAGTCCTCTGCCAGGTCCGCGCTGTCAACTTTCAGCTCTCCGATCTTTCGGCAGGCGTGCAACACGGTGGTGTGATCTCGTCCGCCAAAAGAGTCGCCGATTTCGGGCAACGAGTGACTGGTAAGTTCTTTAGCCAATGCCATAGCCATCTGACGTGGCCTGGCAATCATGCGATTTCGCCGCTTCGAGAGGATATCGGAAATCTTGATCTTGTAATACTCAGCGACTGTCTTCTGAATTCGGTCAATACTGATGGCTCTATCTTGTATCGCGAAGAGGTCTCGTAGAGCTCTCTTGACCTGCTCAATGCTGATCTGAACGCCCATAAAACGAGCATTTGCCATGACTCGGGTCAAAGCCCCTTCCAATTCCCGAACATTCGATCGGATCCGCTCGCCGATGAAAAACGCCACATTCGGGTCCAGATCGTGGCCAAACGCCTCCGCCTTCTTCATCAATATCGCCACCCGCGTTTCCAGCTCAGGCGGCTCGATTTCCACCGTTAATCCCCAAACAAAGCGCGATTTTAGCCGCTCTTCGAGACCGTCAATCTCTTTTGGGTAACGGTCACAGGTCAGTACCATCTGATGGCCGCGCTCCAGGAGTGCATTGAAAACATGGAAGAATTCTTCCTGTGACCGTAACTTGTTGGCGAAAAACTGAATATCGTCAATCAACAACGCATCGACATTGTGGAAGTAATGCATGAAGTCTTGCATTGTTCCTTGCCTAAGCGCCTTCACCATATCCTGAACAAAATTCACGGATTGCAGATAAACGACCCTGGCTTGCGGGTTTCGCTCAGAAATCTGGTTTCCAACAGCCTGCATCAAATGTGTCTTACCCAAACCTACGCCGCCATAAATCAGCAGAGGGTTGTAAGATTGCCCCGCATTGTCAGCAACTTGAGCTGCAGCAGCTTTCGCTATCTCGTTTGACCGACCTTCAACAAAGCTGTTGAAGGTAAATTCTCGATTCAGGTGCAATACGGGAACAGCAACCGTGGAACCTGAGCCGTCGGATCGCAAGGGACCGCCGAACTCTTCAGTCCCTCCAACGCTCAGTTTTAGATTTGACGCTGCTGATCCTTCGCCCCCTTCAACGAGCATTTCACTGATACGAGCCAGGTACTTGTCGGATACTTCGTCTCGAACGTAGCGGTTTGGCGCAAGAAGTTCCATTCCCGTTTCCGTCCTTCTTGCTTGCAACGGTCGAATCCACTTATCGAATTGACCCTCTGGCAAGTCTGCCTCTAGGCGATCCAGGCACTGCTGCCATGTCAATAAACTCAATTAATTGCCCCCTGTCCCGATGTCTTTAGGACACCTCTTCCTTTTTATATTTTCCGCAGGATCTTGCCCAACTGTGGTTACAAATTCCCGCCGCTGTCCATGTCCCCATCACTTAGAGCATTTACCGCGTCAGTACGATTTCAGCTCCCTTGGCATATCCAATCCTTGCCTATTTTGTGCAGTACTTTTCTCTATCGTCGTGCCATCGACGAACACCCTGACCGCATATGGAGATCGCGAGTTGATCAAGGCCTTGCAAACTCACTAACCCCCTTCAACACAGCAAAAACATTAGCCGCCAAGCCTGTCATGCGATAACTACATGAATGAACTGGTTGATGATTCAAGGGATGTGAGGGGGCGATTCTAGTCAGGTGATTCGAGGGTTGGCTACGACTAACAAACGATCACACCATGTTTTTTTTTAACATTCGGAATTTCAGTAACTTAGGAAAAAAACATGATCGTGGTCGCTGCTGCGAGGACTTTCACGATTGTGGGTAAAGTTCAGGGTTTGCTGTGGATAACTTCTGAATGGTCATTTTCGTACAGATCATGGTGACGATGTCCCACTGTTACCCACAGGAATAGACCGACCTGCAACCCTTGACTAACCGGGCGATAGTGAACTTATCAACTGCTAAACCGCCTACCAATCTTCAACAACCCTCCTATATTTAAATCAATTTATTGAATTGACAGAGAAACAGGTGCGTTCCTAGAATGCCCGCCCTTTTCCGTAGACGTCGGCTCTACGGCGGTGACAGGAAGATCGAGATATGAAACGTACTTTCCAGCCTAGTAATTTGAAGCGCCAGCGGACTCACGGCTTTCGTGCCCGAATGGCGACCAAGGGCGGCCGAAAGGTCCTGAATGCCCGCCGTGCCAAAGGACGCAAGCGCGTTTCTATTTGATTCTCGCCCCGGTCGCCCTGGCAGGATTTAGTCGTGAACAACGATTGTTTCGACCAGGAGAATTTGATCGTGTTCTTCGTCATCGTGACGGCCGAAAAGAAAATGGCCCATTGCGTGTCATGTTCAAGTTCACCGATCAGAGACATGCTCGCCTTGGCGTGATTGTGCCGAAGCGCTGGGTGAAAAAAGCGCATGAACGCAATCGATGCAAACGCGTTATCAGAGAACACTTTCGGCTTTGCTGCGGCCAGTTGCCACCTGCCGATTTCGTTGTGATGGTAGTGAGACCTGTAGAGGCGCAGCAGTTTCCTTCGTTGGTTGCGGCGTTGTTGAGTACGCTGTGTACGCGATGAAAACCCTTCGCCTGTTGGATCATCTGGCCGCTAAGCCAATCATCTGGCTCATACGAGTTTATCAACTGGTACTGAGCCCATGGATTGGGCAACAATGTCGCTTCCACCCGACGTGTTCAGCCTATTCGCTTAGTGCGTTGCAGGAACATGGGGCCTGCAAGGGCACTGCCTACATGATCTGGCGAATATTGCGCTGCAATCCATGGAGCGCTGGTGGACTTGATCCTGTGCCTTGTGCAGGTGTCTTGGAAAAAACCACTGTTGCGAACAAATAAAAGGTTCTGATTGATGTTGCCACCTGAAGTAATGCGGGTCCTTTTACTGATAGGACTTGCTGCCACGGGTTACATGCTCATCCAGGCGTGGAATGAGGACTACATGCAGCGCCCGATCGCTGCGTATGCCGAGTCCCCTCTGGTAGCAGGGGGCTCTACAGTGCTGCCAGGCAAAGCATCGCCGATATCAGACATCGACCAGGCTGCGACATCGAACCCATCAGATGTCCCCACACCGGACATCCTTGAGTCAACCAACGAAGTCGTACCTGTCGTTGCGTCTAAAGGTGATTCAGTAGTCGAAGAGACGCCCGGTCGTCTCGTCACTGTTGTGACACCAACATTAAAGGTATGGATTGATCGGCAGGGTGGTGATGTCGTTCGAGTCCAGCTTCCAAAGTATCCTGTCTCCAGCAAGACGCCTGATGTCCCTTATCTGCTGATGGAAAACAGCGGCGACCATACCTACGTGGCGCAAAGCGGTCTTATGGGCAAGGACGGTCTTGATGGAAGTGGTGAGCGACCCTTATACGACGCCGATACGGCCGCGCTCGAGCTCACTGCGGGTGAACAGAAAACCCTTTCACTGAAGATAGAAAAATCCGGGCAACGCGTCACCAAGACCTTTGCTTTCAACGCTGACAGCTATGTCGTCGGCGTTGATTTGAAGCTCGAGAACATTGGAACGCAGCCGCTCGAAGCGGCACTCTTTGCGCAGATAAAGAGGGACAACAAGGCACCCATCATTGAAGAGGGCTTTTCATTTGGCCCGCAATCCTATCTGGGAGGGGCCTTGACGACGCCAGAGGAGCGTTATCTGAAGGTCGATTTTGATGACCTCGATGAAGCCTCAATGAGGCGAACTGTTGAAGGAGGGTGGATCGCACTCCTGCAGCATTATTTTGTCAGCGCCTGGGTCCCTCGCGCGGATGAGAACAACAACTTTTTCGCACAGCGGCGTAGTGACGGGCTCTATGTCTTCGGCTACACCGCTCCCAAGAAAAGCGTTTTGCCCGGAGCCACTGGTCATTGGCAAACAAGTCTCTACACCGGTCCGAAGGACCAGCATGAACTGGATCAAGTGGCACGACACCTTGGCCTGACGGTTGATTATGGATTTCTCTGGTGGCTGGCGGTGCCGTTGTTTGACGTGATGTCCTGGTTGCACGACTGGGTTGGGAACTGGGGCTTAGCCATCATCCTGTTGACGGTGATGGTGAAGATCGTTCTCTACCCACTGTTCAACCTGTCCTACAAGTCCATGGCAAAACTGCGCAAGGTGGCGCCGGAACTCAAGCTGCTGCAAGAACGTTACGCAGACGACCGACAAAAGCTTTCTCAAGAGATGATGAAGCTGTATCAAAAGGAGGGCGCCAATCCTTTGGGTGGATGTTTGCCGATGTTGTTGCCCATGCCGGTTTTCCTGGCGCTTTACTGGGTACTCTGGGAAAGCGTTGAACTGCGACAAGCGCCGTTCTTCCTCTGGATTCAGGATCTGTCCGCAATGGACCCTTACTTTGTTCTGCCTCTGCTGATGGGCGGAACCATGTACCTGCAGCAAACGATGGCACCGGCCATGGGTGATCCAATGCAGCAACGCATGATGAAAATGATGCCAGTGATTTTTACGGCGATGTTCCTGTTTTTCCCGGCTGGACTGGTTCTCTATTGGCTGGTGAATAACATTCTGTCCGTTACTCAGCAGTGGTATGTCACTCGATCCATTCTCTGATTTGGCGCCGATGGATGGCGAGGAGACTATTGCCGCGGTGGCCACGCCGCATGGGCGAGGTGGCATCGGCGTCGTTCGCTTGTCCGGGATACGAGCGATCGAGATTGCCGAGTCAATGTGCCGTCGAACGTTAAAACCGCGCCACGCCACTCTCTCGAGAATCCGTAACCAGGCAGGCGATCTGGTTGATCATGGAATCGTCCTGATCTTTCCTGCCGGTGCTTCGTTTACCGGCGAACCCGTAGCGGAATTCCAAGGTCATGGCGGCCCGATCGTGATGCGCAACATCATGCAGGCCGCCCTCGAACTGGGTGCTCGAACAGCTCGTCCCGGAGAGTTTTCGGAACGGGCGTTTTTGAACGGTCGAATGGATCTGGCACAGGCGGAAGCCGTCGCGGATCTGATTGCCAGCGGGTCGCAGGCGGCTGCGAGGGGGGCGCTTCGATCGCTAACGGGAGAGTTTTCTGCTCTCGTTCTCTCGATT
>CAMDVY010000166.1 GCA_945878745.1 Klebsiella pneumoniae
GAAACACGTCCAGGGGATGTTTGGTACCGTCTTTTGAAACGGTTCGGATTGCAGAACCACCACCTGCGGTGTTGACGACAAAGTGCAGCCCGCCGAGCGCGGCGACAGCGTCCGCCATCGACTGCTCCATGCCCACGTAATCCATCACATTGCAGGTGTGAAAAGTGCCGCCCAGAGCTTTCGCCACATTCGCGCCGTCCGATTTTTCCAGATCGAGGATGGCGACCTTGCCACCTTTCGCCGCAAACATTTCGGCAGTTGCCCGGCACATGCCTGAAGCGCCACCGACGAAAATGCCCTTGCTGCCTGAAATCTGCATCGTGAACTCCTTGAGTATTGCCCGGAGGGGCTATTGCTTTGGTTTTTCTGTGCTGGAAGAAGGAAACCAGCGCTGCTCTGCCAGAAATGACTTTACGGCGGCGGCCGGCCCGGCGAACCGGATACGTGTTTGCTTCTGCTCCAGTTGATAGTCGTACATCGGGTCGTAATACCAAGTCAACAATCTTTCGATCCATCGGTGATGATCACCGGTACTGAAGGCGTCGTGGATCTCATGGGTCAGCTCCTTGTACCGCGCGCCGCCCAGGCGTCTCTGGATGCGGGCCAGTGCACTTTGGAATCGATGTTCAACCGCATCAGGGGGTGTGGTTTGCAGAGGTACTTCGACGTATTCATGCTCTATTGAAGCTACCCGCGATGAGAGATCCGACTCGAGCAGCACCACTGGTGCACGCTGCATGGCACGATGGATGGCTTCCGGAATACCCAGTCGACCGATGGTACGACTCTCATCCTCGAGAACCAGCGGCAAGCCCTGTCGCGCGAGCAACGCGCATGCCACACGATTCTCGAATGTGACGAGCGCAGGTTGTGGTGTTGTCTTGCCACCAAACGCGGAGCCGCGATGTTCGGCCAGAGCCTCCAGGTCGATGCAAGGTTCGAGTTCTTGCAGGAGTTCAGTCTTGCCACTGCCCGTCCGACCTCCCAGCAGCCACCAGTCGCGCGTGGTTTCAGGGGTCACATCGAGCGTTTGCAGGCAAAACTGGCGTAGCGCCTTGTAACCGCCGTCTATTCGCTCTGGCGTGAAACCTTGGGTCGCAAGCCATTGGGCGGCGATGCGAGACCTCGCGCCACCCCGCCAGCAGTACAGATAAGCGTCGGGATGCCGCTGGAGAAACGCAGTCCAGTGAGCGATGCGCTGGTCTCGGATGACACCTGACACAAGCCGGTGTCCCAGGGCGTTGGCGGCCTCGGAACCATCCAGTCGATAGGTCGTGCCGACTTGAGCACGTTCGTCATCATCGAGAATAGGCAGGTTGACCGCCCCCGGAAGGTGGCCTTCGGCGAATTCACCAGGGGAGCGCACGTCGATGGCGGGGCGCTGCTCGGCCAGCCAGTGCGCAAGCACAGAAGTGTTAAGGGGCACGCTCGATGATGACCTCACCGGCCTGGAACATTTTGAGATGAGTGTTGAGGATTTCTAGCACGTCATCCCGTTTTTCGGCTGTCGCACGTTTCAGCGCTTCCTGTTGCAACTCCACCGCTCGGTCAAACTCCCCGTTCGCAGCATGAATGGCTGCCCAGGTATCGAGGTACTCCGGTCGCTGGCGGGCTTCTTCATCCGTTTCCATCAAAGTGTCCATGATGGTACGGGCGTACCTGGGTTGGCTCAGCCCCTTGATGTCGGAAACGGTCACCGTCCAGGCGATTTCGTTGATGACATTGCCATCCTTCGGGTTGGCTTTGATCGCCGCCTTGTACCAGCGCAGAGCACGCCCGGCGTTGACCCGGGTGCCGATGCCGCGCGCGTTCAGATTCCCAAGATGAAGCATGGCCTCGGTTTCATCGGCGTCGGCCAACTTTTCCAGCCACGTGAAGATCCGCAAGTCCGGTTCGATCGTGTTGCTCTCGCTCATCAGCATCCGGGCATAGGCATAACTGGCGCGAGGATTGCCAAGTTCGCCTGCCTGGACAAAGCTTGCCGCAGCCTTGCCCGGGTCTTCCTTGACATGAAGGCCCTGCGAATAAAGGTGTCCCAGGTAGGTGAGAGAATCGCTGTGCTTGAGCGCAGCAGCGCGTTCCAGCAGCGGCACTCCTGCCTGGACGTTGTCCTTGCCGAATTGTTCGTTGAGGTAGAGCACGGCGAGCGCATACATCGCGTCTGTGGAACCCAGCGCAATCGCGTGCATGTAGTTGTCGAGTATTTCTGTCTTGTACGCTTCCCGCGCCTGATCGTTTTCCGCGTCCCGGATCTGGTCACGAAAGATGCCGGCAAGCAGCATGTTGGCGACGATGTTGCCATCGCGGGATGCGGCTCGCAGCCAGCCGATGGCGCCTTCGGTGCGTTTGCGAGCGGCCAGGAACGCACCGACGGAGGTCTGTGCCGCTCCGTCGGACTCGCGGGCGAGGATGCCGATGATGGCAAGCGTTGCACTCTCTTCGTTTTCCGGCTCGGTTGGGAAACGTGCCCGCATGGCCGCGTACATGGGTGCCAGCGCATAGAACGAGGTTGTCACTGCTTCGCCTTCCCGGTTGCCGATCAACGCGATCGTCAGCGGGTTCTTTTCGTCACTCTGATAAATGCCGCCGACCGTTTCCAGTTTGCGATAGAGCTGATGCGCGTGTGCCTCGGCTCTGCCGGTCACGTGAAAGGCCGCGTCAGCAGAACCGTCGGTCTTGTCGATGTGCTCGATGATGCGTTGCTGCCACTCGCGATGCGGAATCGCCGCATCGTCTGAGCTGACATGTTCGTAGAACTTGATCATGGCCATGTGCCCGGCGAGGCTGCCGTAGTACGCATCAAGGATCGCCGTGCCGATGGCACCGAGCTTGAGTGGCTCATCCACCATCAGCGCCAATGCCTGTTCTTCCAGATCCTGAAGCTGCTTGAAACGCTCTCCGATATCCGGGGCGTGTTCGAGTGCCAGCTGAAGATCGGCGACTGAGACGGTTTCCCCGGCACCGATTCGAGTGGCGAGTTCACCGTAGTCTTTGGGTACCGGAGTGACCTGGCAGGCAGACAGCAGGCCGAGCAAACAGAGAGAGGCCGAGAGGAGAAGTGCGCGCATTTGTCGCCTTTATAGCATTCTGCCTCGCGGCTGGGAAACTGGGTTAACATTTCGTTGTCTATGGTGGGAGGCTGACCCAATATCAGGGCGCTGGCCCGACCGGAATCCTTCCAACCATCAGTATCGGAAAACCTGCACGAGGATAGATGTCATGGCGTACTCATCAAAACTCCGTTTACCTACCCCGGCTGAAGCGCTGCGTGGACGGCAGGTATCCATACCGATCAAGGATCGTCACTTCGTCCACGGGCGGCAGCTGCGAGCGCCCTTCCCAGATGGAATGGAGCAAGCCGTGTTCGGGTTGGGGTGTTTTTGGGGCGCCGAACGCAAGTTCTGGCAAACAGCGGGTGTTTATTCCACTGCGGTGGGTTACAGCGCCGGTTTGACCCCCAATCCCACGTACCAGGAAGTTTGCTCGGGTCTGACCGGTCATAACGAAGTGGTGCTGGTAGCCTTTGATCCGGCGGAGCTGAGTTATGCAGAGCTCCTGCGCGTATTCTGGGAGTCCCATGACCCGACCCAGGGCATGCGTCAGGGTAACGACATGGGTACCCAGTATCGATCTGGCATCTACACCTTCAGCGATCAACAGCTCTCGACTGCACAGGCGTCGAAGGCGAGTTACGGGAAGGCGTTGTCGGCGGCGGACTTTGGCGCCATCACGACAGAAATCCAGGCGATCGGACCGTTCTACTACGCCGAGGACTATCATCAGCAGTACTTGGCCAAAGTACCAAACGGATACTGCGGTCTGGGTGGAACGGGTGTGAGTTGTCCCGTGGGCATACTGGCAACTGCCTGAGCCAGGCCGATCGATCGGAGCCGTGCGGACGAGGTTTCCGCACGGAACGCACCGAAAATTTGCGGGGCTGGTCGGGCATGAGGCAGACTTCACGCCCTTTCAGCATCAGGCAGACGTGTTTCCATGGCCGGTTATGATCACCGCGCACTCGAAGCCAAGTGGCAGACCTACTGGGCAGCCAACAAGACCTTCGCGACACCCAGCGACCGCACGCGACCCAAGTACTACGTACTCGACATGTTTCCGTATCCCAGTGGTGTGGGCCTGCATGTCGGCCATCCCAAAGGTTATGTGGCAACAGATGTGGTTGCTCGCGCGCGACGCATGCTCGGCTTCAACGTGCTGCATGCCATGGGATGGGATTCGTTTGGTCTGCCCAGCGAACGGCAGGCGGTAAAAGAGGGCATCTCGCCGCAGGAAGTCACGTCCCGCAACATCGCGACATTCAAGCGTCAGCTGACCATGCTTGGGCTGTCCTATGACTGGGACCGCGAGCTCGCCACGTCAGATCCGTCCTACTACAAGTGGACCCAGTGGATATTTGCCAGGCTCTTTGAGCGTGGTCTCGCTTTTGAGGCCGAGGTGCCGGTGAACTGGTGTCCGGCTCTGGGGACGGTGCTTGCGAACGAAGAAGTGAAAGACGGGGTCTACATCGAGACCGGTGATCCGGTTGAGCGCCGGAACATGCGGCAGTGGATGCTCAAGATCACCGACTATGCGGAATCGTTGCTGGCGACCCTGCCTGATGTGAATTGGCCGGAAGGCATCAAGAAGATGCAGGTGGACTGGATCGGCCGCAGCGAAGGAGCGTTGGTGCGCTTTGCGGTAGATGGTTCGAACCAGAACATCGAAGTGTTTACGACGCGACCGGATACCCTGTTTGGCTGCTCTTACGTGGTGCTGGCACCCGAGCATCCCCTGGTTGTGGACATCACGACGGCTGCGCAACAGAACACCGTTGTTGGCTATCGCGAGACAGTGGGCAGGCGATCTGATCGCGACCGGACCAGTGATGCGGCGGACGCCCCAAAGACGGGTGTCTTCACCGGCGCCTATGCGGTCAACCCGATCAACGGCCAGCGTGTGCCGATCTGGATCGCTGACTACGTGCTGGCGAATTATGGGACTGGCGCAGTGTTTGCGTGTCCTGCACATGATGAGCGCGACTACGCGTTTGCACGCAAGTTCGAACTACCGATCATCGAGGTGGTGGCGGGTGGCAACGTCGAGGAGGCCGCGTACACCGGCGACGGTCCGCACGTAAATTCCGGTTTCCTGGATGGTCTGGATAACGCTGCGGCCAAACGTGCCACGATTGAACGGTTGCGTATTGGCAACCATGGTGAAGGCACGATCAACTATCGATTGCGAGACTGGCTGTTCAGTCGCCAACGTTATTGGGGTGAGCCGGTGCCCGTCATCCACGTGGATGGCAAGACCAAGCTGCTGCCGCTTGATCAGTTGCCGGTAACCCTGCCGGTGATGGATGACTATCGCCCGACTGCTGATGGTCAACCACCGCTGGCACGAGCCGCCGAGTGGCTCAAGACCACGGATCCTGAGACCGGCAAGGCTGCGCTGCGAGAAACCAATACCATGCCTCAGTGGGCCGGCTCCTGCTGGTACTACCTGCGCTTCATCGATCCGAAGAATGACCAGGCGGCGTGGGATCCGGCAGAAGAAAAGTACTGGATGCCGGTGGATCTGTATGTCGGTGGTGCGGAACATGCGACCCTCCATCTTCTCTACTCGAGATTCTGGCATCACGCCCTGCATGACCTCGGCCTGGTCTCGACCCGGGAACCGTTTCAACGTCTCTTCAATCAGGGAATGATCCACGGCACGTCATTCCGCGATGCACGTGGCAAGTACTACACGCGTGAAGAAGTGGTCGAGCGGGATGGTCAATGGTCGACGCTGGACGGCACGTCGGTGCAGGCCAGGCGCGAGAAGATGTCAAAATCGAAGTCCAATGTCGTGAATCCGGAAGACATGTGTCGCGAATATGGCGCGGATTCACTGCGTCTTTACGAAGTATTCATGAGCCCGCTGGAAGATGGCGGCGACTGGGAAACCGCGGGTGTTGCTGGTTGTCGACGGTTCCTCGACCGGGTCTGGCGTCTGGTCAGCGAAGGTAACAAACTCACGAACGATCCAGTCGATGCACCTGACATGGAGCGGGCACTGCATGGCGCCATCAAGCGTGTGCGTCAAAGTGTTGAATCACTGAAGTTCAATACAGCGGTGTCGGATCTTATGGTATTCGTCAACGAAGCCACACGCGCAGAGCGGGTGCCGACTGCGTGGTTCGATGCCTTTGTTCGCATCCTTGCACCGTTTGCTCCGCACATCGCCGAAGAATTGTGGGCAGGGCTCGGTCATCAGGGGAGCGTCAGTGAGGCGCAATTCCCGGAGCATGATGAAGCCAGGCTCAAGCTCGATACGATCACCGTGGCCGTGCAGGTCAATGGCAAGATGCGCGCGTCTGTTGAAGTTGATGCGCAGATCGACCAGGCGGCACTACTGGCCTTCGTCCGTGCCGAGCCCAATGTGGCACGTCATCTGGAGGGCAAGACGATACGTCGGGAAGTGGTGGTGCCGAAGAAGCTCGTGAATTTCGTCTTGTCGTGATGAAATCCTGCGGCGATTAGCCTTGATTAGACAATAATCTCGCAAAAAAACATGGTGCGCAGGGGTGTTCAGAGCTTCGAAACGATTGAGCGCGGATAGACCAGGGATAACAGCGGAAATCAAACTGTAACGCCATCACTAATGAAGTTGGCAGATTCAATCAATCGTAGGAGCGATCTCCTGATCGCGATTTTTGATGAACCCAACAATCGCGGTCAGAGACCGCTCCTACAAACAGACCACCGCTGTAGCGGAGAGCGCTGCCCGACATTGCGATGGGAGGTGTGCC
>CAMDVY010000167.1 GCA_945878745.1 Klebsiella pneumoniae
GCACACCATTGATCCACGCGATGGTTACCCGATTCGTCACGGGTTGGCATCAGTGACTGTGGTCCGGGACACCACCGCCGACGCAGATGCCTGGGCGACGGCACTCAATGTACTGGGTCCGGAAGCAGGGTTTGAATTGGCAGAACGGGAGGCGATTCCGGTTTATATGCTGGTTCGTCACGCCAAAGGTTTCGACGAGAGATATACTTCGGCTATGAAGAATCTTCTGGAGTCGCAATGAGTACGGCCATTTTCACCTTTGTCGCCATGCTGGGTCTTGTCGGAATGATGGCCATCGGCGTCATCCTCGGGCGTAAGCCGATTGCCGGGAGTTGCGGCGGTCTGAAGGCCTTCGGCGCCGATTCTGCGTGTGAGATCTGTGGTGGCAACCCGGCCAAATGTGATCGTGTTGATCGTGTCGAAGAAGCCGGGCTTGGGTATGACGTGACACCAAAGACGGGTCGGCGCCGGGAATTCTGAGACTCCAGAATTGCCGGGTGGTGACGATACTCCCAACTCCACCTTTGCCAAAAAAACGTCACCGAAACACTCACCAAAGGCGTAATTCCATACGTTGACTATGCTCTGTACATCCACCTACAGGCCGGATGTTCAGCATGTCATTATCAGGAATCGATGTCATCGCGACCGAATCGCCGGGGCCAAACCTCGCCGCGATCGAAGCCAAACTCAGGAGCGATATCGAGTCTCACCGGCTCAAATTGCCGGTATTGCCAAACGTTGCCATGGAGGTGCTGTCGAGTTCGCTTGATGATGGCGCTGATGCAGCCCGTCTCGCCGGATTGATTCAGAAAGATCAGTCACTCGCTTCGCATGTGCTGCGTGTTGTCAATTCACCGACCTTCCGGGGTGCTACCGAAATTGTTGCCCTGCAGCAAGCCATAGCCCGGTTGGGCATGGTCCGCATTCGCGAAATCGCATTGACCGCTTCGCTGAAGAATGCGCTCAGTTGCAAAGGGGCTTTCCAGGTCCTCATGGACGAAGCATGGCAAGTGGGCCTGGCGACCGGGCTCTGGGCCAAGGAATTTGCCCGGGCTACTCGCAAGAACGTTGAAGTTTCCTACCTCGGCGGGTTGCTGCACAACGTTGGGACTTCAGTGCTTGCTGTCGAACTGTGTAATCGCGACGCAGCGCTTTCATTGGGTGATGCGAAGTATCTGCTGGCTGTGCTTGGTCGTGCGGCCGGCACGGCGTTGGTCGAAAGCTGGAAGCTGCCTGAATTGGTCGGTGTCTGTATCCGCCACGTCGGTGACTTTGCCGCCGCCGGAAAACATGCCGACGATGTCGCAACGGTTGAAGCAGGTCGGGCAGTGGCTATCGCCTTGCGACAGGAGACGCTTGAGCTGGATCAGATTGTCGATCTGGATGCGGTGCAACACTTGAACATGTATCCCGAAGACGTCGAAGTGCTACTCGGCAAAACAGATCAAATCAATGCGTCACTGGAGTCGATGGTGTTATGAAAACTAACAATCAAGTCTTCGATATTGTCATCATCGGTTCCGGACCGGCCGGCCAGAAGGCAGCCATCCAGGCTGCGAAGGCAGGCAAGAAAGTCGTTATCTGCGAGCAGACCCGGCAGGTTGGTGGCGCCTGCGTGCATCAGGGCACCATTCCGAGCAAGGCGTTACGGGAGCGAGCGGTGGAACGGTATCGCGCTGGACAGCGTTTTTCCGAGTTGCGTTCAGCGCGCAATCTCTATCGTGGCGGCATCGCCGAGCTGATTGGCGAAATGACTCACATCATTCATGCGCACGATCACTACATGACTGAGCAACTGACCCGAAACGGCATTGCGATCGTGCATGGTCGGGCGAGCTTCGATGACCCGCATACCATCCGGGTACGGCATACCGACGGTACCGTTTCGCAACTGCGTACCGAGTACGTGGTGGTTGCGACCGGCTCCAAACCACGAGCCCCCGCCAATGTGGCCATCGATCACGAACACATCTATGACAGCGACTCTCTGCTCTCCCTCGCCTATCTGCCACAAACCCTGCTGGTCCTGGGTGGTGGTGTGATTGCCTGTGAGTACGCAAGCGTATTTGCCTTGCTGGGAGTCCAGGTCACACTGGTCGACCGTTATCCACGTCCCCTGGGCTTCCTCGACAGCGATCTGACCGACCGCTTTGTCGAGTACTTCGAACAGCATGGTGGTGTCTTCATTGGCGGAGCCGAGGTTGAAAAGGTTGCCTTTGACGGGGTGAGTCAGGTCGAGAGCACGTTTCGCGACGGTTCTGTTCTACGAACAGACAAAGCGATGTGTGCTCTGGGAAGGATCTCTCAACTCGAAGGGTTGCGCATCGAAAATTCTGGCGTCCGCGTCAATGATCGGCAGTTGATCGAAGTCAATGAAACCGGTCGCACCAACGTGCCACACATCTACGCGGCAGGTGATGTCATCGGCCCACCGTCACTTGCATCGGCGTCCATGGAACAAGGGCGCCGCGTTGCCTGCGACATCCTGGGTGCTGGCGCAGGACGCTTCAGTGAATTCATCCCCACCGGGATCTATTCGGTGCCGGAACTGGCCAGTGTTGGTCTGACAGAGGACCAGGCGAAGCAGAAATTTCCGGGCTCGGTTGTTGGTCGGGCGAATTTCAAGGAAATTGCTCGCGGTCAGATTGCCCAATCCCAGAAAGGCATGCTCAAGTTGGTAGTGACGGCGGACCGCAAAGTCGTCGGTGTACATGCGGTTGGCAGCTTCGCCACGGAGCTCGTGCACATTGGTCAGATGGCCATGCTCAACAATGGGCTGGTCGATATTTTCATCGAAAACGTCTTCAATTTCCCCACCTATGCCGAAAGCTATCGGGTGGCAGCGCTGGATGCCTCGGGCGCGCTGATTCGTGCCACGGGACAGCAGGAAGTGGCCTGAACACGGTAGAGTCAATCTCTCATCCCAGTGGTTGAGGGACACAGCGTATTCCAATCTTCTGGAAACGAGGCCAACTACGGGCTGCGTCTGTAAGATGTGGCCGCATGATCACCGGCTCTCAATTTTCACCTGACAGACAGCACCCTCACGCGCTCAGTGCCGCGATCGCATGGCGTTATGTTGCCGGTGCCGCGAATGGGCTTTCTGCTGTCAGTATCGCGGCCGTGTTCGGTCTGGCGCTTTCAGTCGCGGTGTTGATCGTCGTTCTCTCCGTCGTGAATGGGTTTGAGCGGGAATTGCGTGAACGGGTGCTCGGCGTTCTCGCTCACGCGACCATCTATTTCCCACAGCCGTCTCGACCCGATTTGCGAGCAGAAAGCACACTCGTTGGCACCGGCGGCATTGTTGGATTGTCACCGATAGTGGAAGAAGCAGCGCTTGCCAGCTCAGGTGAAAAGGTAGCTGGTGTACTCGTTACCGGGATAGAACCTGGCCGTCATCGATCAGTGTCTGACCTGGAACAGTACGTTCGACCTCAAGGGGCAGTGCTTGAACCAGGACGGTTCCAGGCCTGGCTCGGTGTGCGGTTGGCGAGGCAGCTGGATGTCAGGGTCGGTGATCAGGTGACGATTGTCTTGCCTGTGCCGACGGTCTCGCCGGTGGGCTTGTTACCGAGGCAGCGCCTCTTCATTGTTTCCGGGTTGATCAATACACAAAGCGAAATGGACGCACGCGGTGTATTCATCCACATCGATGACGCCCGTCGACTGTTCCGGTTGGGTGAGCGCATAGCTGGTTATCAGCTGCGCATCGCCGACCTCTTTGCCACCGATGAACTTTACGCCGCCGCCGAAGCCGCGTTTGACGAGCGGGAAATGCAGGTCAGGCCCTGGACGCGTGTGCAGGGAAATCTGTATCAGGCCATAGTGACCCAGAAAGTTACCATGTTCGTGCTGTTGTCCTTTCTGGTTGCCGTGGCAGCCTTCAATCTTGTCTCGGGGTTAGTGATGGTGGCAGAGCAGAAGCGCACGGACGTGGCTGTTCTGCGCAGCCTCGGCAGCACGACCTCGACCGTCATGATCATCTTTCTCTCCCTTGGACTGATGTTGGGCGGGAGCGGCCTTTGCCTTGGTCTGCTCGGTGGGGTTGGCATCGCCCATCTGCTTCCTGATCTGCTGACGTGGGCGTCGAACTTGCGTGGTCAGGAACTGATGGGCCAGTACTTCATCGGCTATCTGCCTGTCGATGTTCGAACGGCAGACCTGGTCGTTATCACCCTCATCAGTGGAATTCTGATCCTGTTGGCAGCGCTGTACCCCGCCTGGAAGGCAACCCGCCAGCGACCCGTGGAAATACTCGCGCATGAATAACGAATCAAGAAGCAGTCTCCTGGCATTGCGTGCACATGGGCTGACAAAGACGTATCGGCAGGGCGGCATCGCGCTCCCGGTGCTGGATGGCGCCGACCTGTCTATTGCGCCGGGTGAACTCGTTGCACTGGTCGGCCGGAGCGGCTCCGGGAAAAGTACGCTCTTGCACATACTTGCCGGGCTTGATGATTCCGATGAAGGGGAGGTTTGGATCGCTGATCAGAATCTGACCGCCGCCAATGTCGATGGCCGGGCAGCAATTCGCAACCGTTACCTGGGATTTGTCTATCAGATGCACCATCTGTTACCCGAGTTCACGGCCGCCGAAAATGTTGCGATGCCGTTACGGCTCGCGGGGTTTGGAAAAAAAGAGGCGTTGCCGCGTGCCCTGGCAATGCTGGGTGCGGTCGGCCTGGCTAATCGATCTACCCACCGGCCTGCTGCCTTGTCTGGTGGGGAACGACAACGAGTCGCGGTGGCCCGTGCGCTGGTCGCTGAACCGGCCCTGGTGCTCGCCGATGAACCGACGGGCAATCTTGATCGCGACAATGCTTCTGCGGTACTCGAACTCATGCGGTCGCTGTGTCGTGAGCGTGGTGTCGGCATCCTGATGGCAACCCATGACGCGGCGGTCTCACAGGGTGTGGACCGTCTTGTTACTCTCGATGCCGGCAAGCTGTCAGGATGAACGTGGCATGGGACATCGCCGTTCGATACCTGCGCACCGGGCGACAGGGTTATGTCAGTTTCATCACCTGGGTGTCTTTTCTGGGCTTGTTGCTGGGTGTGCTCGTATTGACCGTCGTGGTCAGTGTCATGAACGGGTTTGACCATGAACTGAAAACGCGTTTGTTGCAGGCCATTCCCCATGTTGTGATTGAAGACATGGAGAGCTTGTCGTCAGAGACTTTCGATGATCCGCAGGTGATCGCGCGGTATCCGTACTTTGAGACCATCGGCATGGTTGGTCGAGGCAGCGCAGTTCAGCCCGTCAGTGTGCTTGGATTGGACGCCGCAGGATTGGACGCAATGCGGGAGGTCGGTGCTGCCATGACCTCCGGAGAACTGGATAACCTGCTGGCAACTCCGGGTACCTTGATTCTGGGCGCGCCCTTGGCTCGGCATATGGGCGTGGGAATGGGTGATCGTGTCGCGGTGACGTTGCCAGCCGCCAGTGCGAGCAAGGTTCGTCCCCAGGTTCTGGCGTTCAGAGTGGGTGGCACCTTCAGCCTCGGATCAGAGCTGGACTATGGCCTCGTTCTGGTGGCCATGCGGGATGTGCCGGAGTCCATTCGCGCCAATAGTGGTGAGCATGGCGTACAGCTTCGCCTGCAGAACCCACTTGATGCGGAGCGGGTCAGAAGCATGCTTCAAATGGCACTTCCGGAAGCGCGTATCACGACCTGGATGGAACGTTATGGTGAGCTGTTCCGGGCCGTGCAGCTGGAAAAAGCCATGATGTTCGTGTTGCTGTTGCTGGTGGTTGCGGTCGCTGCCTTCAACATCATCTCTGGTCAGGTCATGCTGATTCGGGAAAAAGCATCAGCAATTGCGATCCTGCGAACGATGGGTGCACGCGCGTCGGATGTCGCGATGATATTTCTCCTGCAGGGCATCATGATTGCGGCTGCGGGCATCTTCAGTGGGCTCGCACTGGGTGTACTGGCGACCATCAACATCAACCAGGTCGTCGGCACGCTGGAGTCCTTGTTCGGTGTCAGCTTTCTGGAAGGCACTTACTTCGTCGAGATTCCGTTCCTGATTCAGGGGCAGGACTTGGGACTGATTGGTGGCCTGGCGGCAGGCATCTGCCTGTTGGCGGCATATGTTCCTGCTCAACGAGCAAAACAGATTCATGCAGTGCAGGGATTGCACGGCTTCTGAATTATTTCGGTGCGTCGAGGTTCCAGGCCGAGGAGCTTCGCTGGAAAGCTTCACTGCCTGCGTGAGGTCAAAGCCGCTTCCTGTCGCCTCAGGCGACGTTTGCGCCACCGGCTAATGACATGCAAGCGCCAGGTTACTCTTACCAGGATGTAAGCCGTAATGCCGCCTACCCAACCGCAGATGAGTGAGCCGAACAGCAATGGATAACCGACGTTGACCATGTTGGCCAACAGCCAATCCAGAGACAGGTCGACCTGGTCGATTGAAATTTCCCGTCCGAGTAACCAGGCGCCCAACCGATAAGTGAAGTACACGACGGGTGGCATCGTCACAGGGTTGGTCAACCAGACGAGTGCAAGACTCATGGGCAGATTGCAACGGAAAGCCATCGCCAGCAGTCCCGCCGGCAACATCTGAAATGGCATCGGGAGGAAGCAGCAGAAGATGCCGATGAATGCTGCGCCGGAGGCAGAGCGTCGATTCAGATGCCAGAGATTTTCGTTCTCAAGAATATTGCCGAGTGGACGAAGCGCCGGATACTCACGCAACTTGTCTGGGGTTGGCAGATGGCGCTTGATGAAGTTGCGAGGC
>CAMDVY010000168.1 GCA_945878745.1 Klebsiella pneumoniae
TGTAACGCCTGCCGTCCCGCCACTGGAATGTACCGTTGCCGTTCAGCACGCCTTTGACAAAGTCACCGCTGTAACTGTCGCCACCGGCCCAGGCAAATGTACCTTTACCAGTTCTCTGAGAGTCGACAAAACTGCCCGTGTATTGATCCCCGTTGGACCACTTGAAGGTGCCCTCACCATTGGGTTGATTGGCACGGAAACCGCCTGAGTATCGATCCCCGTTGGGCCAGATCAGCTCACCGATGCCTTCGCGTTTGTCATTGACGAACGATCCGGTGTACGTCCGGCCGTCCTTCCAGGTGTAGGTGCCCTGGCCGTGTAGTGAATTGTCATCAAACGTACCCTCGTAATGGTTGCCGTTAGCCCAGGTATAAATCCCCTGACCGGTCCGCTTGCCGTCCTTGACCTTGCCGAAGTAGATGTCCCCGTTATCGAATTTGATGCGTTTGGGTGCAGCGATCGCCTGAGTCGTCAGGAGGGCAACGATGAAGAAGACAAGGAGTCTGGCCAGCTGCATACACATTTTCCTCATCTGTTTCTCATCTTTTTTCATCAGGGGATGAAGCGAATCTGGATCGCTTCACTGTTCTGCCCAGCCAGAACATCGGAGATGACGACGACCTTGGCCATGGGCGGTAATCCTTCCCGCTGGCGTAATGTTCTGAACGCAGTTTGTAACGTCCGCTCCGGATCTGAACTGAAAGCTGTTCGGTGGGCGTAAACAGCGCGATTGAGCGCCAGGCGACGACGCGTCTGACTGCTGTTCGTGAACGCATAAATCGGCACCTTTGGCGGTCTCGCCGCAGTCACCAGATCTGCCGTCACGCCACGCCGGGTGATGACAACAATACCATCCGCTCGCAACGACTCTGCCAGCGCAACCGCATGAATGGTCATGTACTGTTTGTCGGATTGTGCTTCGAGATCCTTTTCATAGCCAAGACCGGGCCATCGTTCGGTCCGTTCGGCGATAGCGTGCAATTGCGCGACGCAGCGCACCGGGTACGCACCAACACTGGTCTCGCCGGATAGCATCACCGCATCCGCGCCTTCGTAGATCGCGTTAGCGACATCAGTCACTTCTGCACGGGTGGGGATCGGATTCGTGATCATGCTCTCGAGCAGATGTGTCGCGACGATGCAGCGTTTTCCATAGACGGCACTGGAGTGCACGATCTGGCGCTGGATGTTCGGTAAATCCGAGATATCTGTTTCGATCCCGAGGTCACCACGCGCAACCATCACCCCATCTGACGCTTGAATGATCTGTTGGACATTGCGCACACCTTCGCGATCTTCGATCTTGGCGATGATCTTGACCTTGTCTGACTTGCGCCCCAGCAGTTTTTTCAGGCTGTGGATGTCATCCACATCGCGGACAAAGGAGAGCGCCACAAAGTCGATGTCGTTGGCGACACCAAACTCGATATCGTCGCGGTCCTTGTCGGTTATGGCGGGCAGATTGACTCGAACCCCCGGAAGATTGACATGGCGTCGACTACCCAGCAGGCCACCATCGACGACCTTGCAAACCAGCATCTGATCCTGCTTCTTCAGCACTTCAAAATTGATCAGTCCATTGTCGACGGTCACTCGATTGCCAACGTGGACAATATCTACCAGTTCCTTGTAGTTCACGTGGATGGACGTCGTTTCAACTTCAGTGGTCCCGCGCACCGTCAACGTCACCACCTGGCCCTGTGTGAGCATGATGGGTTTGGCAATGACACCGGTGCGGATTTCCGGACCCTGCGTATCCAGCATTACAGGTATCGGATAGGTCACCTTGCGATTCAGCGTCTTGACCCAGTGAATGATCTTGGCAGCGCCCGCATGGTCGGCGTGGGACATATTGATGCGCACGACGTTCATGCCAGCGTTATAGAGTGCAAGCAGCTTGGCGTAACTTGCGGTTGCCGGTCCGATGGTGCAGATGATCTTCGTGCGTCGCATTGTCATATCGTGGTCCAGAATTCCTTGACTGCCGAACTGAGTTGCGTTGCTACAACCGTGCGGGTTTTCCATAACGCCGGAAAAAATTGCCGGTACCGAGCCTCGCGGTAACGACCGTCCACCAGGACGAGGATCCCGCGATGTGAACGGGCGCGAATCAGCCGCCCGGCTGCCTGGACGATTCTACTCATGCCGGGCTGAATATACGCGAGCAAGCGCCCATCAAAGCCGTCAGCGTCGAAATGAGCGGCAGCGAGTTCCCGTTCCGCGCTTGGCGGGGGTATGGCTACCCCGACAATGATGACGCCATCCAGCGGACTGCTCGACAGGTCGATCGATTCGGCAAACACGCCGCCCATGACGATGCCCAGCAGCACACCCGCATCGGCAGCCAGCGATGACTGCAGTTCGGCCATCATGTCCAGCCGCTGTTCGACGTGGTCGCTCGATTGCTGGCAGCGAAACGTCCAGTCTGCACGCGCTGCAATCTCGGGTTCAAAGAGCGTACAAAAATCCCTGAGGTACTGGTAGGAAGGAAAACACAAGAGATATCGTCCAGGGCGGATCAGGATGGTATCTCGCACCAGGGTTACCAGCGCTGTCATCCCGGAACCTCGTTCCCGGTACCGCGTGCCGACATCCGGCACGATGTATACGCCGAGCTGACTTGCATCAAACGGTGAACCCGCCCGCGCAAAAACCCCCTCTTCGCCTTCGAGACCGGCCTGGAGCAGGGCGCCGTGTTGCCGCTGGTAGACTCGTGGCGGCGACACGGTTGCTGAAAACCGGATGTGTGGACCGAAACCCGTCAGCAAACGGTGCAGATAAGGGGCTGGATCAAGGCAGCGGGCTTCCAGTTTGAAGTTCTGACCTCGGTCGCTCGCAAGGTATCCATAGGCGCAGATGGCCATTGAAGGCTGCAGACGCAACCAGCGCACCGCCAGAAACACCGCCTCGCTGACTTCGGCAGGCAATGTCTGCGCGGTATCGTTCTGCCATTGCCCCGCACTTTCCAGCAACTTCTCCAGGCCAGCCAACAATGTCGGTGGAACCTCCACTGGCTGCTGCTCGCTGGACTCAAGCGGCAAGTTCTTCGAGAGTTTCAGCAGTACACGGTCTACTGATCGCAGACGCTTGGCAATCGGTGCAGCAACTAGCCCGATCGCAACCTTGATGTCGTAACGGGAGATGCTGATGGACAGACTATCGATTACCCGAGGTGCCAGTTGGTGGGCTTCGTCGACCAGAACAATGGCTTCCTTGTCCGCGGCGAATCTCTGCAGCCTTACCAGCGGATCAAACAGGTAGTTGTAGTCGCCGATGACCACATCCACCCAAACCGCAGCATCGAGCGATAGTTCAAAAGGACAGACCGTGTGGGTCATCGCCACACGACTGATCACAGGCTCCGTCAGCTCCCTTTCTGCAAGCAGTTCAACCAGTGCGGGCCGGCGGCGATCGTAGTAACCCCTGGCAAAGTCACAGACTGTGGGATCGCAAGGCGTCCCTGGAACCGGACAGATCCGTTCGCGAGCGGTCAGCGAGAGCCTCCTCAACTGGCCATCGTCGCCATCGAGTTGACGCAGCGCGGTCAACGCCGCCGTCGCGCCTGTTGAGCGGCTTGTCAGATAGAAGATCCGACTGGCCCCTGGCAACGCTTTCACGGCCGGATAGGTCACACTGAGGGTCTTGCCACTGCCGGTGGGCGCTTCCAGAAGAAGGTGCTGAGAACTCCTGATGGCATCCGCGCACCGACGAATGACCGCGCCTTGATAGGGACGCAGCCGGGGCAACGGAAACTTCAACCCGGACAACCAGCCATCTCTCAGCGCCCGGTCCCGCAAACGATCAGCCAGCCAGCGTGCGTAGACGTCCACACTCTCTCGAAGAAACGCCTCGAGGGATACCGACGAGAGGTCTTCTGTATACGCCCTTGAATCAAGACTGTCGGGATTTACATACGTCACCTGCACAGTCCAGGAACGCCGCGCCGGGAATTCGCGCGCCAGCAAGGCCGCATAAAGGCGGCCCTGGGCAAGATGTTCGCTGGAAGGTTTTTCCGGGAACCGACGGGAGGCTTTTATCTCTTCAACCAGACCGGCTTCGAGGTCGACGCCATCTGCCCTGCCCCGCAGCGTCAGAACGATATCAAGACAACTGACCTCACCCCCCACCGACCGTTCGCGCTGGTAGCTGGCAGGCCGGTTTTTTTGCCAGCGAGCCTGCCCAGTCACGCCCTCCTCTGCCGTCACCCGACCACCCGGCTCATAGAGATCACCGGTTCGATGTACGAACTCGGCCAGTTCACGAATGGCGACGGATGTCAGAGCAGGCACGGCGTATATTTCAGTACCGATGCAGGAATCCCCAGTGCATCAAGTCGTGCCAGCCAGGCTCGTTGCTGTGGCTGCAGCTGGTCGGACGGTCCTTTGACTTCAATAAACTCGCACTCGCCGCTGCTGTGCTGGACGAAGAGATCGGGAAAGCCGGTTCGAGACCTGCCTGGGCATTCAATCACGGCGCGGGTCAACGACAAGAGATGTGCCTTCGGCAGCGCGCCAAGAATCCTGGCGACCAGGTTTCGCGGCAGGGCCGGCCACGCCAGAAGCGCATTGGCGGTACCGTACTTTTCGTCCCAGGTTTTCAGCAGAAGCTCTGCAGTATTCTCGGCGGCGTACAGTGCTTCTGAACGCGCCTGAATCGCTGCGCGCCGTGGCACGACAAAATCGTCGTGGTAAAGATCGTGCGGCCCCTGCTGAAACAGATGCGTGAACGCACCCGACACCGGCATGAACAGCACATCCCAGTAGGCAAGCGCGGTCAGCCCGAGTGGCAGAAGATTCTCGAGATGGACGCCCCAACTCCCGCTGGTCGCAAGGTCCGAGAGTGCGTAGGACTCGATGGCGCCCGGTGTCATCACCATATCCTTGATGGTCAGCGCTCGGGTTCGGATTTCTGGCTGGTGGTTTGAATCCGACCGCCCGCGGCGCTGGGAAAACACAGCTTCTTCGGGACACCATGGTTCATCGCGCATATGGGCGAGCAACGATTCAGCAGAACCCAACTCTGGGTGCTTTTCGAATATCCGCACTTGTCGCTCCCGCGCCGGATGTCGAGTGCTCGAGGCATAACAGTCAATCGCACGGGAAAATTCTGCACGTCGTTCATGCCAGCGGCCCAGCTCATTGAGCAATCGGCTCCTGCGTCGTTCGATAGGCCGGTGAGTGGAGGTCTCACGCAGTTTCAACCAGATGGCGCGTGACAGCTCAGGCATGGTTTGAAGCTTTGACAGCCAGGTCGCCATAACCGAGACGTCCAGATATCGCTCGAGAATGTCGATGCTGCTGAAGTCACTCTCCCCGCCCGTGTCCAGCGGATAAGACTCGATTTTCTGCACACCCAGATCACGCAGGACAAAGGCAGACAGGTCTTGCTCCAGCGAACCGAAACACAACACCTGAAATCGGGTAACTACATCCACGTCAGCCAGTGCGATCCACTCCAGCGAGGCTTTCAGGACGACCAGCAGGCGATCATCGGTATGCTTCGACAAGAGAGCATGTACCAGAACTTCCCGGGTGGCAGAACGTCCACAGCGCTTTGCAGCAAAAGGAAATCGCTCGGCAAGTTCGCTGCGGGTCAACAGTGCAAGTACCTGGTCGGCTGCGACCGACGGACTGCGCTGTAGCAAACGGTTGGCAACCAGCTCGGAGATCGCCGCCGGGACGTCGGCGATCTCGTCGTATTCAATTCGATCTACCCTGAACAGTGGGCCCTTGCGCATGAACAATCGCACCAGCAACCGCTGCGCGTGGATATCGCAAGCTCGAAAACGAGCAGCAAAATCAACATCCTTTGATCTGAGCGCGGTTCGATAATGGGCGTCGACGAAGTCGAGCAGTTCCAGGAAGTTGTCCCGGTAATAATCGGCTGGAGGCGGACACCGGGCGAGGAGCTGAACCATCTGGGTGATCCGACGAATATCCTGAAGCTTGACAAGGAGGGAGACGTTACGGCGATTATAGGCATATCTGTATAGATGCACAGTATCCAAAACATGCCATCATCCGACGTCTACCCGTCCAACGTTCACCGCTGGTGTATAACCACGGTAACCACCACCAAAGCCATCGCTACACTGACCGAAAACGATCAGGGTGGTGCCTATCGGGACACCCATCCGTGGCTCATTGCCCGGGATCTGTGGCAGCTTGCTGAATCAGCGGGTGAATCGATGCCCATACTGCTGGCCGTGCACGAAGGCAACACAATTGCTTTCAGTCACTATGCATTCATCACGAGTGTCGAAGTACTGGCCAAGCAGCTGGGCGGCTTTGACTCGGTCTGTCGTTTTACGCGCCTGCACAAAATGCACCCGATCTGGTCGGACATCGATAGCGTTGCACTGAAGCCGACGGCTGAACAGCTGGCACGCGAACTCAATGAAGACTTGCATCAACACCGATTTCACCTGACGTCACAGTTGATCAGACCCTATGCGATCTGCGAAACACCGGCATTTTTATTAGCGGGTCCGCCACCGGTACAAGAGGTGAAGAGTCGAGTCGATTAGCACTGGGCTGGCACGAGGCAGGGATCGGCTGGGACAACTGCGAGCCGGAGACAGAAAAGGAGTCGAGGCGACTCCAACCGCCCGCAGACCAACTCTCGTCTGGCCAATGCGGGTGGTTCAGCTGACTGACTAGCCGACGATTCGGCCAGCGGGCTTGGGTTCGCCGTGAATTCGCAGCCACACTTCCTTGCGGTGTACTGC
>CAMDVY010000169.1 GCA_945878745.1 Klebsiella pneumoniae
CTCAATGGCAAGGTGATGCAACACTCCTTCTCATCGCTGATGGTGTTTGGTTTTGTTGAACTCATCGCCTTCTGTTCGACGTTCATTGAACTTGTGCCCGGTGATGTCATCGTTACCGGTACACCGGGTGGGGTTGGCTCAGCGATGAAGCCGCCGATCTTCATGGATGATGGCGATCTGATTGAAATCGAAGTGAAGCCGATCGGGACCCTGTCGAACCGGGTGGTTCGCGAGAACCTCTGAGGTTTGTTGGCCCACGCGTTGATGGGTTACCCCGAGTTGTAGGAGCGATCTCCTGATCGCGAAAGGAGAATCGGGGTCAGGAGACCCCTCCTACAAGGTGCTAGACCTCCCCGATTGGCCCCCACAAAACTAATGCGCAAAGGCCGCGCTCAGCAACGCCCTGGTGTACTCCGACCCGGGATTCGCAAAAATCCTCGCAGCTTCACCCTGTTCCACCACATGACCGTTTTGCATCACGATCAGATGCGTGGCCAGCGCCTTCACCACACGCAAATCGTGACTGATGAAGAGATAGGTCAACCCGTAACGACGCTGCAAATCCCGCAACAGGTCCACGATCTGCGCCTGCACTGACATGTCGAGCGCAGACGTTGGTTCATCCATGATGATCAGCCTGGGTCGCAGGATCAGCGCGCGTGCGATGGAGATGCGCTGCCGTTGCCCGCCGGAAAATTCGTGTGGATAACGGTGCAGATGTTCGGCCGAGAGGCCAACTTCTTCGAGTGCGTCCGATACACGTGCCAGATGGTCTTCAACTGTCAAATCGGGTTCATGCACCTTGAGGCCTTCACCGATGATCTGTGCCACCGACAGTCGCGGCGACAAACTGCCAAACGGGTCCTGGAACACCACCTGTAACTGTCTGCGAATGGGCTTCAGGGCGCGTCCGGACAAAGCACGAAGATCGTGCCCATCAAAGTTGATGCCACCGGTGCTGCTGATCAATCGCAGCACCGCCATACCCAGGCTGGTCTTGCCTGATCCGGACTCACCTACCACCCCCAGCGTATCTCCCGCATGCACGGTGATCGACACGTCCTTCACGACGGAAACAAATTCTCTTCGACCAAACCACTGGTGACCTTTGGGATAGTGCACACCGAGTTGATCCGTACTGAGCAGCACCGGTGTGCCGGTGGTGGGCAGAGGCGGCTCGCCCTTGGGTTCAGCCGCCAGCAGCTTGCGTGTGTATGCATGTTGAGGGTTGTTGAAGATGGACTCTCGTGTGCCCTGTTCGACAATTACGCCTTCATGCATGACGCAGACTCGTTCCGCAATCGATCGAACTACGCCAAGATCGTGAGAGATCAGCAGCAACGCCATGCCCAGATCGTTCTTCAGCTCCTTCAACAGGGCGAGAATTTCAGCCTGGATGGTGACATCCAGGGCCGTGGTAGGTTCATCGGCAATCAACAGGCGTGGTTCGTTGGCCAGCGCCATGGCGATCATGACACGCTGTCGTTGTCCTCCCGACAGTTCGTGTGGATAGGCGTCGAGTCGGTTTGCGGCATCTTTCAGTTTCACTCGCTCGAGCAACTCGAGGGTGCGCAAGCGGGCTTCACGGCGTGTCATGCCGCGATGCACCTGCAGCGTTTCGCCAATCTGTTTTTCGATGGTGTGCAGTGGATTGAGCGATGTCATCGGTTCCTGGAAGATCATCGTCACTGCGTTGCCACGAACGCTTCGGAGCCGGGCTGGTTGTGCGCCCACGAGATTTTCACCGTCCAGCAGGATCTGCCCGTGGGGGTGCGACGCATTTGGGTATGGCAGCAGCTGCAGAATCGACAGCGCAGTGACTGATTTGCCTGAACCCGATTCACCAACCAGTGCAACAGTCTCTCCGGCACCGATCGTGAAGTTCACCCCACGTACGACGTCGGTAGACCCAAAGCGAACCCAGAGGTCCTTGACCTCAAGCAGGGGGACCTCAAGCAGGGGGACCTCGAGCAGGGTGACCTCGAGCAGGGAGCCGGGGCCACTCATGCCGTGCGCACTCCCAGCGTTCGCCGTGGGTCCAGCGCGTCGCGCACGGCTTCACCGATGAAGATCAGCAGAGTCAGCAACGTCGCGATGGTCAAAAACACCGAGATGGCGATCCACGGCGCCTGCAGGTTGGATTGAGCGGCGCCCAGCAAACGTCCCAGTGAAGGGGATTCATAAGGCATGCCAAAACCGAGGAAGTCGAGCGCGGTGAGGGTGGCGATCGAACCATTGAGCAGGAACGGCAGATAGGTGAGCGCCGCGACCATGGCATTGGGTAGTACGTGCCGAATGATGATTCGTCGGTTGGAGACACCCAGCGCACGCGCGGCCCGAACGAACTCGAAATTGCGTGCGCGCAGGAACTCCGCGCGTACCACACCAACCAGCGCCATCCAGCCAAACAGTGTCAGCAGACCGAGCAGCCAGAAAAAATTCGGTTCGATGAGGCTGGCCAGAATGATCATCAGAAAGAGCAGGGGCAGGCCAGCCCAAATCTCCACGAATCGTTGGCCGATCAGATCGACAAAACCGCCAAAATAGCCCTGCAACGCGCCGACCGTGATGCCGATGATGGAACTCATCAGGGTCAGCGACAGACCGAACAGCACCGAGAGCCGGAAGCCGTACAGCAGTTGGGCAACGATATCCCGACCGAGAGATTCTGTACCCAGCCAATGGTCACGACTGGGTGGTGCAGGTGCCACCTCAAGACTCCAGTCGATGGTCGCCTGCGAGTATCGAATCGGTGGCCAGACCATCCAGCCGTCGTCCTCGATGATCAGCGCCTGTACGTACGCATCCCGATAGTCAGCCTCGGTTGGCAGTTCGCCACCCAGTGTTTCCTCGGTATAGGTGAACAGCACCGGCATGTAGATCTCACCGCCCTTGGAGAAAAGGATCGGACGCTCGTTGGCGATGAACTCCGAGATCAGGGACAGACCAAACAGCACAAGGAAAGTCCAGAAGGCGTACCAGCCGCGTCGATTGGCGCGGAAGTTGGCAAGCCGTCTTTGGTTGAGCGGGCTCATTCGCCTCGGGTCTCGAAGTCGATTCGTGGGTCCACCAGCACATAGACCAGATCACCGATCAGATGCATCACCAGTCCGATCAGCGTAAAGCTGAACAAGGTACCGAACAGGATCGGATAGTCGCGCTTGATGACTGCTTCATAACCCAGGAGGCCGATGCCATCGAGCGAGAAAATCACCTCGATCAACAAAGCACCGGTAAACAGGATGCCGATGAAGGCGGCCGGGAAACCGGCGATCACAATCAGCATGGCGTTGCGGAAGACGTGGCCATACAGCACACGCTTTTCACTCAGGCCCTTGGCTCGGGCCGTCAGCACAAACTGCTTGTTCAGCTCTTCGAGAAAGCTGTTCTTGGTCAGCATGGTCAATGTTGCGAAGCCACCCGCCGTCAGCGCCGTCAGTGGCAGTGCCAGGTGCCAGAAGTAGTCGCCGATCTTGCCGAGCAACGACAGGTCATCAAAGTTCTCCGAGACCAGGTCGCGCATCGGGAACCAGCTGAAGTAGGAGCCGCCAGCAAAGATCACGACCAGGACGATGGCAAACAGGAAGCCTGGGATGGCGTAGGCGGTGAAGACGATGCCGCTGGTCCAGCCATCAAATCGACTGCCATCACGAACCGCCTTGCTGATGCCCAAGGGTATCGAGATGCTGTAGATCAGCAGCAGCGACCACAGTCCGAGGGAAATCGATACCGGCAATCGTTCGAGTACCAGGTCCAGCACAGGTCGGTCCTGGAAATAGCTGGTACCAAAATCCAGACGCACGTAACTCCACATCATCTGCAGGAAACGTTCGTGTGCAGGCTTGTCAAAACCGAACTGCTTCTCCAGGCGCGCGACCAGTTCCGGGTCCAGCCCACTGGTGCCGGAGTAGGCAGACTGGTTACCCCCTGCGCTCATTGTTCCGCTGGTGGACATGCCGCTGGTGGTGGTTGCACCCAGGCCCGACACCTGGGCCATGATCTGCTCCACCGGTCCGCCTGGTGCGAACTGCACGATGACAAAGTTGATCACCATGATGCCGAGCAGGGTGGGCAGGATCAGCAGCAGGCGTCGCAGCAGGTAACGACCCACTTATTCTGCCTCCTGCCGGTTGCCACGAAATTCATCGACGCGGGCAGCCTTGAGTGGATCCCACCACCACAGATCAACAAAATTGGTTTCGCGCAGCAGCGGTGAGTAGGGCGGCATACCGAACTTGTCCCACCAGGCTATTGCAGTCTTTACCTTTGACGCCGAGGGCACCCAATAGAAGTTCCACAGCATGACCCGATCAACGGCGCGCAGTGCGGTGACGTACTCGTCCCAGGTGCGTGCGGCGTGAATGTGCCCGATCAACGTATCGATGGCCGGATCGCGCAGGTTGGACCAGTTGCCGCTGTAAGCCTGGTCTGCGGCACTGGAGTGAAAGGTTGACGTCACCAATTGAGTTGGCGTGAAGTCCATCAGGAACCAGAGCGCTCCGACGTCAAAATCGCCGGCACGCATTCGATACAGCCAGTTGGAGATCTCCGGCGCCTTGATCAGTGTGGTGATGCCCAGTCGCTTGAGTTTGCTCGCGAGCGGTCGCCACGAACCCGCGAGATCAGCGGAGACTGCCAGCATGCGCAGGTGCATTGTCTCGCCCGTGTCCTGGTTTACGCGCAGACCGTCGCGCACCACCCAGCCAGCTTCGTTCAGGAGCTGGTTGGCTCGAACGAGATTGTCTCGGCTGGTACCGGTGCCTTGATTGGGGGTTCCGGTATAGGGTGTGGTGAATACGCGCTCTGGAATCTGTCCACGCAAGGGTTCCAGCAAGGCCAGTTCTGCAGCTGAGGGCAAACCCGTGGCCGCCAGCTCCGAGCCTTGAAAAAAACTGAGCGCTTCACCCCAGAAACCGTAGGAACGCCGGTTACCCCAGGCAAAGTCGTTCATCAGCCACAGGGCTTCACGCACCCGAATATCCTGGAACATGGGCTTGTCCATGTTCCAGAACAGCGACCACCACATTCCTGCCGGACGCAGCAGGTAGAACTCATCTTTCCTGAGCATCCCTGCTCCGACGGAAGGGATGTTGTATGCCGTGGCCCAGCGCGGTGGCACGGTTTCCAGGTGGACATCTGTCACATGACCTTTCAGCGCCTCGGTTTGCAGCAGATCGTTGCGGAAATAATCCACCTTGATGGTGTCGAAGTTGTAGCGCCCCTGGTTGATGGGCACGTCCTTGCCCCAGTAGTTCGGCACACGTTCCCAGCGGATGGAGCGGCCGATGACAAACTTGCCAACACGATAGGGGCCGGATCCGAGTGGCGGCTTGATGGAGGTCTTGGACAGATCCTGACCTTGCAGCGCGTGCCGGGGCAGTACGGGAAGAATGGCTACTCGGCGCGGCAGAACCGGATCACCCTGTGACGCTTTGCTGATGTGATAACGCACTTCACGCGAGTTGATGACTTCGATGCCAGTGATGGATTCCAGTGGTGTGCTGATGGTCGGTGATGCCTGTTCCTTGAAGGCGTGGAAGCTGAATACCAGATCGTCCGTGGTGACCGGCGTGCCATCGTGCCATCGTGCATTTTCCCGCAGGCGAAAGGCTACCCAGCGCCCTTCCGGATCGATGGCGATGCCCTCGGCGAGCAAGCCATAGAGTGTTGCGGGTTCATCGAGGCCGGGTTCCATCAACGAGTCGTACAGGTAGTTCACATGGCGGACCCAGAAGTCGACACCCCGAACCGTTCGCCCGCCCAGTGCCAATGGGTTGAAGTTGTCCCAGGCGCCCATCTCGTCAATGCGGATCATGCCGCCCTTGGGCGCATCGGGGTTGACGTAACTGGTGTGGGTAAAATCGGGCGGGTACTTCGGAGTACTGAGGAAGGCATAGGCGTGCTGATACTCGATCGCCCACGCCGCTGGCGTGCCACCAAGCACCAGCAGCAGCCAGATCACATAACTGACAGCTCGTCGGTCAGTCATTAACACGGCCTGCGTAGATCAGCGTCGCCAAACATGTAAATTTATGGAATCGATTGATCTCTACCCCTCCCCCCGAAGGAATCACAGCCATGGATGGTGCTGCAAGGATTCCGGGTGATCAATCAGAAAACACCGTAATCGCCGCATTTTTTTTCCTGCGATTCTTCCCATGAGAAACGTCACTGCACCCATTCTGTCGGTGCCTGTCCTGGCCTTGATTGCGCCGCTTTCGACAAGACCTGCACAACTTGGTTAACCTCTCGGATCAATTGTGCCCAGGAGAGTGTTCATGTTTCGTCATTGCGTCATGTTCAAGTTCAAACCGGAAACCACCGATGCCCAGAAGGCGAAGATCAGTGCCGGTTTCGATCGATTGATCGAACTGGATGTCGTGCAGCGCTTTGCGCATGGGCCGGATGCTGGCTTGCGCGAGGGCAACTGGCAGCACGTGGTGGTGGCCGATTTCAAGAGCAAGGAAGACTACCTGGTGTACTCCACACATCCGCAGCATGTCGAACTTCTGCAGCAGCATGTACTGCCCAACATCTCGGACCGTGCAGCGGTTCAGTACGCATTCGAGGATTGATCATGAATCTGCAAGGCAAGACCGTATTGGTGACAGGTGGAGCGCAAGGCATCGGCAGAGGGATCGCGCGACAGGCATTGCTGGCCGGCGCGAAGGTGGTGATCACGAATCTCGATGATGCGGTGG
>CAMDVY010000170.1 GCA_945878745.1 Klebsiella pneumoniae
AACTTTCTGGGAGCCCGATCTGCCAACAGGCAAGTACTATTTTAAAGTGACTGCTTTTGATAAAGCTGGGAATGAAAGTGAGCCGTCGAAGGCGGTTTTCAAAGATCTATCTTGATGCGAAGTTCGTGCATCGTCTTCTCCGGTCGGAGATTTCAAAGTTGAATGGTAGTTGACGCGGGAAATTCCCCCCACACCGCCTGGACACCGTTCCAACAGTCAAAAAGCTTGAGCAACTGCCCGAGCACCCCATCACAAAACTCCCTGATATCCGTCGCTAGGTAGGTACTTCTCCGGAAATCCGTGTCCTGCGTCACGGGCAAGGGGAGCTTGCACCAGTTCAATACAACTCGTTACAAAAATTCACGCCTCAATGCGTGAACCGCTCTTACGCGGTGTGGAGAGACAGAGATGAGTTGTACTGTACTTACTGCGCGGCGGGCACGGCTTGCTATGGCTGTCATGCTCTCCGGCATTCTTGGTGGTTGTGGTGGTGGATCCAGTTCTGGACCAGCCTCACCGATTGGTATCAGTGGCAGTGTCGGTGATGGCCCGGTTGTGGATGCCAAGATCACGGTTTTCGACGCCTCTGGCACTGAAATCGCAAACGGCACTGCGTCCAGCACCGCGCGTTACGACATTACCGTTCCTGCAGATGCAGAACTTCCGCTCCGTGTTGTTGCGACAGGTGGTCGCGACCTCGTTACCGGCCGACCCGTTGAGTTTGAACTGGTGTCGATGGTGACAGGAACCGGCCCACAAACTCTCAATCTCTCGCCGATGTCGAGCCTCATTTCACACGCTGCCAAGTGCAGTGGGGCCGTTACAGCGGGGTCGCTGAATTCCGCCTGGGATCGTGTGGAAAGTACGCTCAGCATGGGATTGGATGGAACAAAGATAGCTCATCCTGTCTCTTCGAATGTTAATGCTGCCAATGTGGCGACCGTTTTGCTTGCCAACGAAGCGCTCGGTGAAGCGATTCGTCGCGCCCACACTGCAATGCAGAATGCAGGCAATGGGCTAACTCACGATCAACTGCTCGAAAAGTTGGCCTGTGATCTGGCGGATGGTCAGCTGGACGGCAAGGGCGGGAATGCTGATCCACGACTGACAGCGACCTTTCGGGCGGTCGAGACGGAGGTGTTGCTCGAAACGATTGCAGGTCGATTGGAAGTTGATGGCAGGGATGCAACCGCTCTTCTGGATGCGTCCATCCGTACGATACTGCCTTCGGCTACCGATGCGTCGGTAACGAAAGAAGTGCCAACGGACGCGATGGTGACACAAGCCAGAAAGGCCATTGCAGTACTCGACGGTACAATCAACAACCCGGAAATGAAATCACTGGGCGCAGCACTGGATACAAATGATCGGAGTGCTTTGCGTAGTACGGTGAATGCCTTGTTAACACCTACGGCTCAGACGTCGATCGAAACCGTCAAGGACGCGGTAGCCCTGGCGGATACATCCGCGATCACAAACCTGCAAACGCGGATGAGCCGTCAGGCTGACGCACGCCTCCCCGTGCTATCGTTCAGTACGGCCGTCGAATTGGTTGATTCTGGCAGTACGGTTCTGCTCTCTTGGGCGACTGCGGATGCAGAATCCTGTGAGACCTCCGAAGGCTGGAGCGGAAACCGGGCCGTCAACGGCTCCTTTCGGACACCGGTCCTACGCAATTCTACCCGCTATACGCTGTCTTGCAGCGGGTTGGGTGGTAGCGTGCGACGTTCTGTCATTGTTAACGTTCGTGATCAGCCGGTAATAGTACCGCCCCCTCCGGTACAGCTGCCGGTGACACCCCCAGCGCCGGTGACACCCCCAGCGCCGGTGACCACGCCTCCGTCCGTAACGCCAAGTCCGGCCCCGACCGTTACGTTGACGACCGACCGACCAACGATCAAGGCAGGCGAGACTGTGACTCTGGCCTGGACCAGTCGTAACGCCACGAGCTGTGAGGCCAATCGAGGATGGCAAGGTGTACTACCGACCAATGGCAGTCGATTGTCTTCTGCCTTGTTAGCGTCAACGACCTTTGGCATTGCGTGTACCGGCTCTGGCGGTTCTGCGGTAGCGCTCGTCACCGTAGCTGTAACGGCAGCCAAGGGACTCACGCTCAGCTGGTCGAAGCCGGATCAGAATGAGGACGGTACGCCCGCGAATCTGGCTGGCTATCGCGTTTATTACGGCCAGCAGCCTGGTCAGTACCCCAATCGTCGGGATGTTACCGATCCGAATGCAACGTCCATCAGTATTGAAGTCGTGGCTGGAACACATTACCTGGTGATGACTGCGATCGATCGGGATGGACAGGAGAGTGACCACTCGAATGAACTTGTGAAGGTGGTCAACTAAGGAAGGTCTGATTAGTCAGACCTTCCTTCGTGGTGCATGGATGCACCACCATTTTTCATGCGTGAAACGCAGGAAAAATGTGAGGAACACGCAGTGTTCCGGTCTGATCAATTCGCAGGAGCGAATTGATCAGAATTACCTTACAAGAGCCCCGTGGTCAGATCGGTGAATTTCCCGGATACTGGTCACTCTTCTCGCAACAGATGAATTGTCATGCCAAGACTGCGGCAACTCGGCCGAGCTGAAGTCGATTCAACCGTCCTGCCCCTCTACGATGCCGTTTTCGGCGCGGATCGAGATCCGGTCAACGAACCCGGCACTGCGACGGGCACACCGGGCAATTGGTGGACCGTTTTTGCACTGGTACCGGATGCGTTGCATCACATGGTGCAGGGTTTCCAATTCTATCGATCGAAGAAGCGCAAGTTGAATCCGCGACTTCGGGAACTGGGTCAGGCTCGAGCCGGATTTGCGCGGGGCAGCCAGTTCGTGTTTTCACAACACTGCAAGGCGTTGCGGGCCGCGGGTTTCAGCGAAGATCAGATATCCGCGATTCCGCACTGGTCGTCGACCAATCTGTTCAGTGACGTCGAGCGCGCCGTGCTGGCTTACACCGATGATCTGGTGCTCAGTGGTGGTCGTGTTGCCGACGGCACTTTTGCTGCGCTCAAGGCACATCTGTCGGACGAAGAAATCGTCGAGTTCACCTACATCACCTGTACGTATGAAATGCATGCCACCATGACCCGTGCCTTGCGACTTGAATTCGATGATGTTCCAGAACGACTCGTCGAAGTGCCTGTGCCGGCCGGCGAAACGCGCAGCATCGACTTCATGCGTGTGGTTGATCGCCAGTAGGCGGCGTTTATCAGCCCTGTCTTTTCTCATATTCCAGTAGCGAGGATCCAGAACGTGAGCAGTAACAGTCACAGCAGCTTTGATGTGGTCATCGTTGGCGCCGGTCTCTCCGGCATCGGTATGGCAGTTCATCTGCAGCAGTCCTGCCCAGGCAAGACATACACCATTCTGGAATCACGCAAGAGTATTGGCGGCACCTGGGATCTGTTTCGTTATCCCGGTATTCGTTCTGACAGCGACATGCACACACTCGGTTACGACTTCAAGCCCTGGCGTGAAGCCAAGGCGATTGCGGATGGCCCATCCATTCGCAAATACGTCCGCGAGACGGCAACAGAACACGGTATCGACAAGCACATACAGTTTGGACGCAAGCTGATCAGTGCAGAGTGGTCGACCGAACACTCGCGCTGGATCTTGCATGTCGAACGCATCGGCTCTGGCAAGTCCGAGGAGATCAGCTGCAACTTCCTGCAGATGTGCAGCGGTTATTACAACTACGACGAGGCGTTTGATCCACAGATTCCCGGTACCTCTGACTTCAAGGGTCAGCTCCTCAAACCCCAATTCTGGCCGGAAGATCTGGACTATACGGGCAAGCGCGTGGTTGTCATCGGCAGTGGTGCAACCGCGATGACGGTGGTGCCGTCCATGGCCGACAAGGCGGAAAAAGTGACGATGGTGCAGCGATCTCCTACTTATGTGGCGTCGCGGCCGGATGAAGACAAGATTGCCAACACACTGCGCAAGATCCTCCCGGAAAAACTCGCTTATCGGTTGACCCGCTTCAAGAACACCCAGTTCCAGAAGTACATGTATGACAAGACACGTACCGCACCGGACCGGGTGAAGTCGTTGCTGTTGAAAGAAGTGCGACGCCATATGGGGCCGGACTACGACGTCGGCAAACACTTCACACCGACCTACAATCCCTGGGATCAGCGGCTGTGCCTCGTACCCAATGCCGATCTGTTTACGTCCATCAAGAACGGCAAGACCGAGATGGTGACCGGCAACATTGACAGGATCACGCCGACAGGCGTGCGGATGCAGGACGGCACCGAGATCATCGCTGATATCCTGGTGATGGCAACCGGTCTGAATCTCCTCTTGCTCGGTGGTGCCCGGTTTGTCGTGGATGGTGAGCCGGTGGATTTTCCGAACACCGTGTCCTACAAGGGCATGATGTATTCGGATGTGCCCAACATGGTGCAGACCTTTGGTTACATCAACGCATCGTGGACATTGCGTGCCGACCTGACTTCAGAGTACGTCTGTCGAGTGCTCAATCACATGGACCGACTCGGTGTTGCGCAGTGCACGCCGCGACTGCGACCTGACGAAATCAATGCGCCCCGTCGGCCCTGGATCGAAGACTTCTCCGCCGGTTACATGCAGCGGTTGATGCATTTGTTCCCCAAGCAGCTCGCAACCGATCCCTGGCGCAACACGCAGAATTTCGCCTTGGACAAGAAGATGATTCGCAAGGCACCACTCGAAGACGGCGCACTGGTTTTCGGGCGACCGGCTGTCGTGAAAAAAGGCACGCGAGGCGCAACGGTTCGTGGTCACGCTGTCTCTGCAGGATGACAAGTGATCGTACGCGACAGGTGATTGCTGGTTCGTACCATTCGAAATTGCGTACCGTGTTCATTTGCAATTGAGCAGCTTCATCGATCTGGCGATCATTGCAGCAATGTTGGTTGGCACGACCTGGGCCGGCCATCGGCTCGGTGGTGTGATACAAGATCGGCGTGGTTTCTTTGAAGCCAGTGGCACGCTCCCATGGTGGGCGGTGTCGGCCAGCATCATTGCAACCCTGGTCAGCTCCGTAACGTTTGTCTCCGTGCCGGCTGCGGTTTTCCGTGAGCATGGCAATCTTACTTATTTCCAGGTCATTCTCGGACTCGCACTTGGCAAGCTGTTCATTGCCTGGTTGATGGCGAGGCCGTTCTACGAAAGTCGCGGACCCCGCACGGTCTACGAGTACATCGGCGCGCGTATGGACACGGCGACCGGCGAATTCTCCATGGTTCTCGGACTGATCCTCAATGTCATCAACTCCGGCATCAAGCTGCTCACTGCCTCGCTGGTGCTCGATGTGATCAGCGGCTGGGGAATACCTGCCTGTGGTCTGTTCATCATCGTCTTCAGCTTGTTGTGGAGCATCCTGTCAGGGATCAAGACGGTGATCTGGACCGACTTCATCCTGTTCGTGATTTTTGCCTGCGGAGCCGTGGTGGCCGTGGTCTTCATATCCATGCGCCTGGACATGTCGCTCGCGGATGCGCTGTTCTGGCTAGACTCGCAAGGCAAGCTGGTCCTGTTTGATTTTTCGACGGATCCGGCCAAGCGCTACACGATCTGGGCAGGCATCGTTGGATCGATTGGTCTGTCCATTGCGCTCGGTGCAACGCAGGGAACCTGGCAACGTGTACGCGCTTGTCGCAGCGTGAGCGATGCACGCAAGGCGTATGGTTATTCAGCACTCTTCTACGTCATGCATCTGTTCATTCTTGCCGTCGGCCTTGGTCTCGCCGTGTTCTACTCGCAACATCCGCTGTCGGCGGATGTTGTGGCGCAACTGGCGACCGAGCCGGACCGTATCTTCCCTCACTTCATCGTCAACGAAATGCCTGCGGGTCTGTCCGGTTTGTTGATCGCGTCCATCTTCGCTGCGGCGATTTCCACACAGGATTCAGCGCTTGCAGAAGCCTCCGATGTCACGGTGCATCATCTGTATGAACGTTATGTCCGCCGAGGTGCGTCGGAAGCGCATTATCTGCTGGTGGCTCGCCTGTCACTGATTGTCTGGAGTGGCGTGTTTCTGTTGATGGCCATCTACTTCAGTCGGTTCACGGCTGAAGGACTGCTGGACCTTACTTTCATGTTGCCGAATTACGTCTACGGTCCGATTTTCGCCACTGCCGTGCTGGCCAGATATGGGATTGGTCGATTTCCGACCTTCATGGCAGGTTTTCTGGTCTCGTGCACAGTCACCGCGTGGCTGTCGAGCGCTGGGGTTGCCTTTTTTTATTGGTGCCCGGCATCAGGACTGGTGATGATCATGGTGGTGCGCCTGCTCGATCGCAGGCCGCTGGAGCACTCGGGAGTCGTCACTCGCTGACTCCCGTGCGCAGTCCATCCTGTTGTGAAATCGACCCTGTCAGCCAAGCAGTTTGACGTACATCTCGTCACTGAACCCGACTAACAACGTCTTGCCCGAACGCAGAGTCGGCGCACGCAGGTTTCCGGTGGGGCCAAGCATTGCTGCCACAGCAGCTTCGGTAATGCCGCCCCTTAAGTCGAATTCCTCGGTTTTTTTCCCTTTCGCCACCACCAGTTTGGTGACAGAAGCGAGCAGTTTGCGAGCGTCTGCAGCGGACAGTTTTTTGCTGGCGGAAACGGTCTCACTCACGGTGAGATGGCTACGCTCCAGAAAGCTGGAGGACTTGCCACAGCCGGTTCAGCCGTTGCGGTGG
>CAMDVY010000171.1 GCA_945878745.1 Klebsiella pneumoniae
GCGCAGGGCACTGGTGGTGCCATCATCAATACGGCCTCCATCGCCGGTCTCTCCGGTGATGCAGGTCCAATGGTGTACTCGGCTGCGAAAGCCGCGGTGATCAGTCTGACTCAGTCGGCCGCAGTTGAACTGGCGTCAGATCGCATCCGAGTCAATGCCATCTGTCCGGGATTCATCGCCACACCCCTGGCGGATGGGGGACGTCCCGAGCAGACGCGCGAGAGATTCACGAATGCCCAGCCCTGGCCTGACTACGGTCGTGGCGAGTACATTGCAGGGGCTGCACTGTTTCTGGCCAGTGATGATTCCATGTTCGTCACCGGCGAACACATCGTTGTTGATGGTGGGCTCACTGCCGCCGGGCCGGAGCTCTCGAAGCGGTTCCCCAAGTCATCGGCGCGCAATGCCCGTGTCAGCGGGATCACCAAGGGCAGTACCGGCGCCGCGCCTGAACTGCGTCGCTGGTAAGCGTTGGTAAACGTTGGTAAACGTTGGTAAGCATCGACGGGCACACCCAAACCAATTCGATCAGATCTGAAACCAGACCCAGGAGGAAACCATGTTCGAGATTCGAAACTACTACTTTGAGCCCACGTTGTTTGAGGACTACAAGGCGTGGGCGAAATCCAGGGCGCTGCCATTCCTTGCCAAGGAACTGGATCTCGTCGGTTTCTGGACGAGTTTGCCAGAGCCCGCTCAGATCACGGGTGTCGCGATGGACAAACTCGGCCCTGCCAATATCACCTGGATCATTCGCTGGCCGGACATGGCCACACGCGATGCCACGTTTGCCCGTGTGTTTACAGGCGAGGCATGGGCGGACATCTTCAAGGATGTCCCTGGTGGCGTGAAAAGCTATCTGCGGATGGAAGCCAAATTCACTGAGGCGCTCATCTGAGCAAAGAAATCCTGGAGCGTCGCTGGATCAGCAACGCTCCGAGATGGTGATGCGGTGCAGAAGTCGGCGATAACCCTCGTAACCACCTGTCGCGGCATGATTCACGGCGCGATTGTCCCAGAACGTGACCATGCCGTCGGTCCACTTGTGTCGATAGATGAAAGGTTCTGCGATCTGGTGTGCGTAGAGCTCCAGGAGTAGTGCCTGGGCTTCGTCGTCTCGCATGCCATCAATGCCAATCGTGTAGCCGGGGCTCATGAAGAGCCCTTTCAACCCGGTTTCTGGATGGGTGCGAACAATCGGGTGCAGCTGCGTCGCCATGGCGCTGTCATCGGCGACGATTGCCATGGATCGACCAACATCACGATCCCCATACTGGCCGGCCTTTGAATACGCGCGCCTTGCTGAATGGATACCCATCAGTCCGTCGAGACGCTTTTTCATGGCATCACTCAGCGCGTCATAGGCTGCGTGCTGATCCGCGTACAAGGTGTCACCACCGATCGGCGGAATTTCTCGCCCGTACAGCATGGTCAGCGCAGGGGGTGACGCCAGAAAGCTCCAGTCGGAGTGCCAGCCCTCCGCGAAGAGTGGCGTCTTTTCATCCGCCTCACGTTTGATCTCGGCCACATGGGGGTGACCGGGCAAAGACCTGAAGTAGGGGTCGACGCCGTAGGGGCCAAAATGCTCGGCGAGGCGTTCGTAGGCCCCGAGATGGAGCTGTTGGTCTGGAAACGCAATGACACGATGCTGTAGCCAGATAGCCCGCAGTTCTTCTGCAAGATCTGCATTGATGCCTCGCAGATCAACGCCGTTGACGATTGCGCCACAGGCGCGTCCCGAAGGTTGGACAACGATGGCCATGGCAGACTTCCCCCAGCAAATCCTGAGTTCATAAACCTACCATGGAACATCGATGTCGCGCAACCGGTGTGCTGTCTTCGAAAGGAAACAGACTCAATCCAGGCTCAGGCGTACCCCGACGTGACCGGTTCGACCTGGTGATCGAAAGCTGAACAATTCTTCGTACTTTTCGTCGAGCAGATTGTCCACACGTGCATAAACGGTGAGCTGATCAGATGCGGCCCACGAAACGGCCAGGTTCACCAGTGTGTAACCATCCAGCACAACGCGATCCTCAAGGGTTGAAAAAATGAACTCGTTGTCTAACTGCTCGCCGTTCAGGAGAGCACCCAGATTGACGTTTCCGCGATCCCCGCCAAATCGGAAATTGACGTTCAGGTTGCCACTATGACGAGGCCTGCGGACTTCACGTACCCCATCCCGATCTTCAGCGTCCACATAGGTATACCCGCCGCGTAATGACCAGGCTTCGTTCAGCTCAGCCTGCACGGACACTTCGATTCCTCGCCGCTCACTTTTACCATCCAGGTTGACCGGGGTTGAGCTGAAGGTGGCGAAGTCGAACTCGGTGGTGATTTCGTCGCGAAGGTCTGCCGAAAAAGCGGTCAGGTCGAGCAGTACCACGCCTTCGAACAAGGACTGCTCGATACCGATGTCGTAACCCAGTGAGGTTTCCGGTTTCAGGTCGCTGTTGCCGACAAAACTCGAGGGAATGAATCCAAACAGTTCGAAGAATCCCGGGTTGGTTATACCCTCACCGATACTGGCATGGAGCCGGGTTCCGGAGTCGGGCAGCAACCAGGACGCTGTGCCGCGCCATGTGGTTGCGTCATCAAACCGATCATTGCGGTCCTGGCGTCCGGACAGCGACAGCCAGAAACGGTCATCGAATCCAAGGCCATATTCCAGCACACCGCTGGTCTGCTCATCGGTCCGATTCTGATTGGCGGCGACAAAGTCGGCAACGCGATACCTGAACAGGAGTTCTTCGTGTTGCAGTCCTGCGGTCATTGTGTGTGACAACCTGTCAGAACCGAAGTGCAGGGAAGCATCGTATTCGGCTTTGCGTCGAGTCCCGCGTGATGCGGCCGTGGTTTGTCCTCGATCGCGGAAGTGGTTGTTCGTTCCCGCGTAGGAAATCGCCAGGCGCTGGGTAAAGGGATCGCCGATCGCGCCATGCATGATTTCTGCACGGCCATAACGCTGATGAAAATCGGTTTCGTTGACGCTGTCGATCAACAGTCCCTGGGTCGGTGTGGATGGAAAGTTGAAATCCTGGGTGTCTTCTTCGACTTCGCTATCGGTCTGGCGCAGTGTCAATCGGGCCTTGAGGTTATCGAACGGATTCGCTTCCACGAGCCCGTTCAGCGTTCTGGAGCGATAACCATCCTTTTCATTGCCGGATCGTGATGCATTGATGCCGCTGGATTCGTATTGAGATGCGCCCAGCGAGCCACTCAATACATTACCGCCAATGGCCCCGATGATGCCTGCACGTGTGGTGCCATGTGAACCGCCGCTGACATCGGTGAAAAGCTGGTGCTCGCCTGCGACCGGAAGAGCGCTGCGGAAGCTGATCACGCCACCCACGGCATCGCTGCCGTACAAGGCGCTCTGTGGTCCGCGCAATATTTCGATGTGATCCACGCCCAGTGTCTGCATGGACGCGAAGTTGAACTCCGATCCAAAGGCTGGGTCATTGGCTTCAATGCCGTCGATCAACACAAGCGTGTGATTGCCTTCACTGCCGCGCATGCGAATCTGGGTAAGTCCGCCGACGGGGCCGCCTCGATTGACCGCCAGACCCGGTATTTCACGCAGCAATTCGGGCGCAAAGGGTGTTTCGCGGGAAACAATGTTACGACGATCCAGCCAGGAGAGTGCGCTGCCAACCTCGCGGGCAGCGCGTGGCTCGCGAGTGGCGGTCACGACGATCTCTTCGCGCAAAGAGCTGTCAAAGCGTGAGTTGACCGTGGACTCTTCGGCGTGAACGGGAGAAACAGCCAGCAACAAGCCAGCTAACGGCCATGTGGCCATGCGGGAACGAATGATCATGAAGTGTTTCCGGTGAACCGTCTGCCTCGGACGGAAGTCCTGACAATGCCAAGCCGGTCTCCGGACTCATGAGGCGGGACGTTGTCCCTGATGGTTGCCGCCTTCCCATTCCGGATCAGGATTGTGTGTAAACAATGCTTGCCGGGACAGTGGCCATACCTGGAGGTCGTGGGTTGACGAACTCCGCAGGTACCCGAATGCTTCAGCAGCAGTCGGGGCTTCCATCACTCATTTACCGTTGCGAGGTCAGTTCCGGATTCAAACCGGATTCCCGAACACTTGGTACTTGTGACGCCCTGTTGCGCCACGGCGGGGAGTATAGGGGAAGGGCAACTCTCTCCACAATCGACGCGGTATACCTGTAGGAGCGGTCTCTGACCGCGATTGTTGGGTACATCAAAGATCGCGATCAGGAGATCGCTCCTACTTGGGCTGGTTGGGCGTGAACTCCTTGACCGGATTGCCCTGACGCGCAGCCAGGTAGTCCTGGATGGACGCGACACCCAGTCGTTCAGATTCGAACAGGCTTTCCAGATGCTCTCGCGAGTTGACGATGCCAAGAGAAGCGATGCGACCGTTGGCATCGATCAATACTGCGTACGGCAGCTTGCCAACACCGTAGGTTCGACCGGCTGCCTCGGACAGCGCATAAGGGAACTGTTCCAGCTTGTTTGCAGAGACATAGTCCTGATGCGGCTTGATGGCTTCGCCATCGCTGAGCAGAACGATTGCGGTATCCCGGGTAGAGGTGGCCAATGATCGGAGTATGGGCAACAGGCTCTTGCAGATTGGACAGTCTGGCGCCAGGTAGAACAAGAGCTGTCGACGGCCGGAACCGCCGACCATGAGGCTCTCGCCCGCGAGTGTCGTGACAGCCACCGGTGGTGCAGCGTCTCCTGCCTTCAGACGTTGATTGATCATCAGCGCACCCGCAGGCGCGATGCGTTCATGCAGGATGCCGATTTGACGGGCCAGCGCAAAGACTACGGCGATCAGACCGAGGAGAACCACCCACACCAGAACCTGAGAGATCAGCATCAACGACTCCATTTCAGGCAGCACTGTAACCGGATTGCCGGAACCGGGCAGCATTGGCCATCAGAAGTTCGGAACATCGGTAGATGCCGAATGCGCCAATGGCGGCGGCAAGGCACTGGAGCAGCTCAATCCAGGACAAAGCAGCAAATGCGTGTTCAGGCGTGACGAGCTGCATGGCGAGACAAGCCAGAAGCACAAGTGCCCCATTCCGAACCAGCAGCCCCGCAGTCAGCGGGACCGGCTCATCCCCGCACCCGCAATCGATGAATGATCGTCCGCGGCGTCGGTTGATCTGCATGCCCACCGCATAGACGAGGAGGATCATGGCAGCGAATAAAAGGCCAATGCGCAATGCCATCAAGTTGGTGATCACGGTGATGAACTCAGCAATCGCGACTCCATAGACAACCGTCTGGGTGGACTGCTGGGGGACCACTCGCCAGGCGCTGAACACAGCGGCAAAGCGGGGGAAGTCGGTGATCTTGTGATCAAACGCCTGCGCGAATATCGCAGCCAGAAGCCAGTGAATCGAGAGCGTGACAAGCGCATCCACGTTCATCACAAACCCGTCACCTGGAATTCAACCTTGACCTGTTGGCCAACCCAGCTGGTGTCGGTCCACTCACCGGTACCAAGACCCAGTTCGATTCGATCAAGGTCCACCGATCCCGTGATCGTATCCTTGTCATTCACACGCTCATGCGAAAAGGACAAGCGAATCGGATACTCGTTGTTGCGAATACGCAATGTGCCGGTTGCCGTGTATCCGCCACTCTCTGCAGCGAATATCCCGATGCTGCGAAAGATGACCTCCGGATGCACGCTGCTATCGAACCACTCCGGCTTGAGCAGCGTGCTATCACGATCGTTGTCGCCTGTGACCGGCGAGGTAGCGTCGACTCGAACCCGTGCGCTGCTGGCAGGGAGATTGGACGGGTCGAATCGAATGTCTGCGCTCCATCGTTGCCATGATCCGGTGAAAGGTGCCCCGGCCTGATCGGCGGTGAACCGCAGGTAACTCTGATTCTGATCGATGTTCCATAGCGGCAGGGTGGTGTCGATCATAGTCGACGGCGCCGGAGCGACGTGGTCAGCAACAGGTGGTTCTGCTGCAGTATTGGAGGCTGCTTCACTTTCAGAAGGTGCTGGAACGGAGAGCAGGCTGACACCAACGATGAACGCGATGACAAACAAACTGATCGACACCCAGGACGACATGCGACCGAGCACGCCATCACGATCAAACAGCCCATGTTTGAGCGATGCGAGGATATGCAGCAACGCCAGCACGAAGAGAAGGTTTGCAAGCACTTCGTGAACTTCCTCAAGCAGTTCAGCGCGGGATTCGTTGCCGCTGATCAGATCCGGAAAAACAAAGACGTTGAACCAGCTCACTGAGTAGGCGGTGGCTGACGAAAACAGCCAGCCGCTCAGAGGCAGGGCGAAGATCAGGATGTAGAGCAATGCATGACTGAGGTTGGACGCACGAACCTGCCAGCGAGGCATCGATACCGGCAAGGCTGGCACTGAGTGAGTAAAACGCCAGGCAACACGAATGATGGCCAGCATGAGAACTGTCATGCCAACCGATTTGTGATTCGCCAGTAGCGCAAGTTCCTGCAGGTCGGACACGGCGTCTTCGGCCATGTTGGCCAGTGCAAACTGCAGGAGGATCAGCCCGGCGATCAGCCAATGCAGGATTCTGGCGACTTCGTGATAGCGCGTTGTACTTGTGGGCGAGGTCGCAGTCATGGGTCATCCTTGGCTGGGAAGGTCGATGGGTAGCGCTGGCAGCTTGACCCTGATGCGGACCGGAGTGTATT
>CAMDVY010000172.1 GCA_945878745.1 Klebsiella pneumoniae
GCCGCGATAAATCTGATCAATCTGGACGTTGGCTTCGGGCAAGTCCGCAATCAGGGATTCCGATAACGGGTCCTTGTCCTGATGCGGCCCGTAGACCCGAACGTTGGGATCGACCGGCTCCGGCGGCTCAGCTGCGGGAAAGCGCAACAGCCCGAGATTGATGTCGATCGGCAGGGAGCCACCGAAGGTGGCTGATCCTTCGATGTCCTCACCAAGAAATTCAAACGCGATGCGATCTTTCGTGGGTCGACCATTGATGATCAGATCATCAAACGCAAGCTCACCGATACGCGCACGGTCAATCAGCAGGTCATCCACCTGCCAACGCTCCAATGTGCTTGCTGTGGAATCAGCTCCTGACCCGCTCTGCCCGCCAAACAGGCGGGTCCATTCCGTCAGCTCGAATCGATGCAATCGGCCACTGATGCTCACGACATCTTCTTCGAGATCGATCATTGGAGGTGGCGCACCGATGCCAATCGCTCCGCGCAGCGGACTGTCCTTGACATGCAACCAACCTTGCACGTCTCGATACTGAAAGGAAATCGCCGAGTAGTCAGGGAGTATTTGAACGCCAACGGTCGAAGGCGTCAGCTCATCTGCATCCTTTGCCAGACCGCGTGGCAAGTCGAGCGTCACACCGTCAAGCTCCGAGGTAATGCTGATTTCTGTGGTTGCGTCCTTCTGGATCGCGACTCCCACATCCGCGTGATAACTCGTGCGTCCGGTTGCAAACCCCGGATCGGCAACACCGGCTATGGATAGCGCGCGGTCGTAAGGAAGATGGCCGGACGCCTTGAACCACAGATGATCACTGCCGGGCTGAATGTCCAGCGTCAGGTCATCGCCCCAGAGTGTCCCTGTCAGCGACTCGGCTGTCAGCCCGAAGGGCGTTTCAAATTGAAGATCACCCTGCAAATCGGCGAAGGACAGGCGCAAGTCCGGTATCTCAAGCGAAACCGCATCCAGCACCCCTTCGAGCTTTGCATGGGTTTTCCGCTCCGAGTCTACCGGACTCTTGAGCGGCACATCGACCCGGCCATGTAGCCGAATGGAACCACCCAGCACCCACTCAGGTTTGATGAAGCGCATCTGTTCCATCAGCGGCGAACTCCGAACGAACTCGAGTAAAGCCCCTCCCTCGCCAACGGCTTCGAGGTCGATGGCAATGTCAGCAGCCTTGTTGTAGACCTCGACGCTGCTGCCAATCATGTCGACTCCCATCGACTTGCCAGAGGTCGCAAGAAACGAGACATCACTGCCGCGCAGCGCCAATTCGCCAGACAAATTGTTGATGACAGGCCAGTCCGCGTGGTAGCGGACGCGGCCTTTCTCAAGGCCCGCCCTTATTTCAGTCCGCCGTGCATGGTCAATGCCTGCGGATCTCAATTGTCCCTGGAGCGCGAGCTTCACATCGGTCAACCTGCCTGCAGACGGCCCTTCATCAAGCCAGCGCAACAGTCCTTCATCCAGGTTTCGTGGAACAAAGGTTTTTGCTGCCACAACGCCCGCCTGTTCAGCGGTCACCAGCAGTGTCATCTGTTTGCGGGGCAGCGCTTCGGGACTTGCTATCGCAAAGGAACCTCTCGTATCGATGCCAAGCGCCGTTGCCTTCAAGTCCTGACCGAGCACAGCGGAGTACCCGGGCCGAATCCACAGTTGCACGGTCCCTGTCGTGTTGGTCGCGTCCCATCCATTGGCAAACGAATCAGGAAACGCAACGCGCAATTCCGGTTTGGTGATCGTCGCTGCAAAGCCGCGGCGATGACCGATTATCTCCGCACCCGCATCATGAATTTCGGGAACACCATTGAAGGCGCGGGTATGCAAGTGGGCCAACCTTGCGCCATAGCCGAAACTCCATGGCGGCTCATCACCACGATCACTCCTGTGAACAGACGCCCACACATCGTTCGCCTGCCCCTGAACTGCCAGTCCTTGAAACCAGCGGTTGATCCGCTCGGTCGGAGCGGTCACCTTGCCAGCAAAGTCATTCACTGCGCCAACGTCGACTTGATCAACCCAGAGTTGCACCTGCTGATCCGCATAGTGAACGTTGACGTTCCCGATGCTTAACTCATCAGTACCTGATTGCATCGCGACATCACCGCCAATGCCGCCAATATCATCCGCCGCCCAAACACGAAAATCGGCGCTGGCGTCAAAGTCATTCAAGCCTTCTACAGCGACGTGCAGATCACGAATCGTGATAGCTCCGCGACCCTGCTGTTCTCGATGCTGCCAACTGCCTTCAATCTTTCCGAGGTCAATGGATGCTCCACCCACCAGTGGTGCGGGGATGACAAACCCATGCACGGCAACATACCCGTCATGAACGGTAGGCCGGAGGAACGGGACACGGTCGGTTCGATCGATGCGAAGCTCAAGGGAGCACGTTGTGCACTCGCCATTGTTCAGCCGTACATCGAAGGCGTGGCGACCACCGCGATTAACTCCTGCAAATTGCGTATCCAAGGACTTGGGGTCAGATCCAAGAAAGGTCAAACGAAGCAATCCTGATAACTCATCGCTTTCCAGCAACAGGGCTTCAAGATCAATCGGCGAGGCTTGATCGCCCCGCTGCATCCCGGCCAACCACCAGCCTTGTTCCGTTCGAGCCAACGCCAGATGTCCACCCTCAACCCGCGCACGGCGCATCACCAGTGAACCCCGCAAGGCGGATTCAAGCAGGTCGGGTTGCATGACAAGCCCCCTCATCTCACCGGCAGGGAGGCGCAGAGACGTCAGTCGGATCACCGGATTGAGTTGCGACCAGTCGCCCTGCAATCCGGAGATCTCAACATGCTGATCTGCCAGCAGAGCATTGATCCTGCCCTCGAGATTGGCAAGCCAGGGCATGAACAAACGCCCAGATACCTGGACGAGGGCCAGCAGCACCAGCAGAAAATTCACAAGAAACAGCACCCAGCGAGCTAGCGGATACATCGCAGCCCTCACCGAGGCGAGTGGTTTACCGGAATACACACCAGGTCAAACTGACCAGCCGCGTAACACGGCTCTACCTGCAGTCGTACAACCCGCTCGATATCGCCGGCTAACGTCGCCAGGAGTTGCGCATCTTCTTCCAGCAGTCGGTCAACGACGAGTTGATTGGCGCGCACAACATAGTCGACACACGCAGCAGCGGAATCGAGGTGACGTGCATGATTCGTGATACTGCGCAGGATTTCCACGCACGTGGTTTCAGAAGATTTGACGATCCCTTTCCCGCCGCAAGCTTCACATGGCGCACACAACTGTTGCGCCAGTGATTCACGCGTACGCTTTCGACTCATCTGGACCAGTCCGAAAGCTGAAAAGCCTTCAATGCGAGTCCGTGCAGAGTCTCCTTCACAAGCTCGCTCCAGCGTGCGAAGAACCTGGCGCCGGTGTTCTTCATCGAGCATGTCAATAAAATCGATGATGACAATACCGCCGAGATTGCGCAGCCGCAGATGGCGCGGTATCGACTGCGCCGCCTCGAGATTGGTTCGAAACACGGTATCTTCAAGGGATTTGGAACCGACATTCGCACCGGTGTTGACGTCAACGGTGATCATCGCCTCGGTTTGCTCGATGACCAGCGAACCACCACAACGCAATGGCACCTTGGCATCCAGTGCACGTCGAATCTCGTCTTCGATGCCGAACCGCTCGTACAAAGGTCGAGCTTCCGCATACCGCTGTACCCGATCGGAAAATTCCGGCGAAAATTCGTCGACGAACCGACGCACCCGATCATAGGTGTCCGGATCGTCGATTGTGATGCCCTCAATATCCGGTGGAACGATATCGCGCATCGCCCGAATCTGAATCGGCAGTTCTTCGTACACCAGCGAAGGGCAGGACGATTCTGCCCTGAGCCGCTGGAGTCGCTCCCAAACCCGAACCAGGTAGACCAGATCGGTCTCCAGGTGCTGACCATCAACCCCCTCAGCAACAGTGCGTGCAATGACACCCAGGCTGATCGAGTGTTCGGCTCGAATGCCATCGATGAGTGAACGCAGGCGGTCCCGCTCGACAGCATCTTCAATGCGCTGTGAAATTCCGACATGGGTGTCGAAGGGCATCAGTACCGCGTATCGGGAAGCGATCGCAATATCCGTGGTGAGGCGCGCCCCTTTGGTTGAGATCGCATCCTTGCTGATCTGTACCAGCAGTTGCTGACCTTCATGCAGGCATTCGCGAATATCCGGCTCTTTCGTCCGTTCATCGTCTGCGCGTCGAGCCAGGTCACGCGCATGCAAAAATCCCGGTCGATCAAGGCCCACATTAACAAACGCCGCCTGCATGCCGGGCATGATTCGCTCGACACGACCAAGGTAGATGTTGCCAGTGAGACTGCCACCGCTGGCCCGCGCGATCTGCAGATCGTGTAGGAGTCCGCCAAGCACAAGTGCAACGCGAGTTTCGAACGGCGTGACGTTGATCAGCAGTTCAGACTTCATTCAGACGTGACCGCCAAGTGTCCATACCAAAACTGCGCAACAACGACTCCGTCTCCGCTAGTGGTAACCCGACCACTGCACTGTAACTCCCGACCAGCCGTTTGACGAATATTCCACCGATTCCCTGAACGGCATACCCGCCAGCCTTGTCCATGCCTTCGCCGATCCGGACATACCCTCGGAGGGCCGCGTCGTCGATCACCCCGAATTCGACCTCGGTTCGCACAACCTCGGTCACACACTTGGACCTACTGGCGACACAGATCCCGGTAAACACCTCATGGGAACGGCCTGATAGACGTTCGAGCATCTGCCGGTTGTGTTCCGGATTCAGCGGCTTCGTCAGCAGCTGGCCCCCGCAGCTCACCACGGTATCTGCGCCGAGCACCAGCGTGTCGCTCGCAACGAGTGGCAACACTGCAAGAGCCTTGGCTTGCGCCAAACGGCGCACGTACAGTTCCGGGGCCTCATCCGACAACGGCGTTTCATCGACTTCGGAAACACAAATGGAAAACTCGAGCTGCAGCTGCCGAAGCAACTCGGCGCGGCGTGGTGAACTTGATGCCAGAACAAGGTTCAACATGGGCACTTCGATACTGATCACGGCCACGAACGAGCGTCTTGTTGCGCTCGATTAAGACCTTACTCTAAACGGAACTGCTGTTGTAGCCGTTGCAGGAGCGCGTTGGCAAAAGGCCAGACCATGGCGCTGACCAGGGCACAGGCCACAATACCCAGCGATATCTCCCGACCTGCCAAAACCAGGTGGGCAAGGGCCCGCACCAGTTCCGCGAGACCGGCCAACGCGAAGACCACCACACATTGCTGCACGAGCGAGTACATGCGCAGCCGTTCGTAGAGGTTCCAGGTGACATAGGTCACTGCAGCCAGAATCATGGCATTGAGACCGAGCGGATCGGCGAGCAACACATCAACAAGCAGACCCAGCGCCCACGCCCAGATCAAACCGAGTCGATGTGGCAGATGCAGAACCCAGAAGAAAACAAATACCACCGTCCAGTGTGGACGGAACCAGCCTAACCACTGCGGCAGCCATTCAGGCAGATGCAGCACAGTTAGCACCAGCGCGACAAACAGGGTAAGGGCGATGAACCACCCGCCACGGAACGGGTTCATTGCACACTCCCGGCGGCTGGGGGCATCGCGGTATCGTTGGCAGCTCCATCTTTTACGGCGTTACCCGTCGGTGGTTCCTGCGTTGGTTCCTGCGTTGCTGCCTGCACTGGAGCCGGGTCCCCCTCGGTGGGGATTTCGGCGTGTTCGATAGTAGTCGGGGTAGGCTCCCCAACCACAACCAACACATGGCGCGAACGATCGAGCTGAGCCGCCGGCAGAACATTGACGACGGCAAAACTGACATTGGGATCAATGATCACTTCTTGAACCGTCCCCACCGGATAACCGCGCGGGAAACGACCTCCAAGGCCAGAAGTCACCAACAAATCGCCGATCTTGATATCGGTGGTCACAGGGACAAACTCAAGCTCAAGTCTGTCGATGCGACCGCTACCACCGGCAACACTGCGAACTGCGTTTCGATTGACCTCCACAGGTACCGCGTGGTCCTTGTCTGCCACCAGCAGGACACGACTGGTGAACTGACCCAGTTCGATGACTTGCCCGAACAACCCTTCCGAATCGATGACCGCACTCCCCTCGGTAACCCCTGCTTCCACACCCTTGTCAATAATGACTTGCAGCGTGTTGACGGTGGGGACCACCCCGATGATTTCCGCTGCGAGTACCTCCGCCGGCAGTCGCGAACGACTTCCCACCAGCGCGAGCAGCCGATCATTTTCAGCGCGCAACACCCGGTACTGCTGAGCCAGATGAGAAAGCTCGAGGTTTTCTCGCTCGAGCACAAGGTTTCGATCAACGATTTCCTCGCGTGTGGACATCGTCTGCGAAAGGCTGCGACCAAGTAGCCACGGGGATTCAGCGATCACCGTCACCGGTGTCAGGAGCGTCAACAGCCATCCGCGCACCGGGTCCAGCAAACGAGTGGCTTGAGCAAGGCCGATCAGCAACAGCGACACGATGACAAGCGCCAGCAACAGGTAGCCTGCTCCGGATTCGCGGACAAAGAGTGCCTTAATGTTGGCCTCCGCTAGTGTCGTGAGTCGGTCATTCGCGTCATTTCAGCGAGTGCTG
>CAMDVY010000173.1 GCA_945878745.1 Klebsiella pneumoniae
GATCGGCCCTCTGCCTGGACTCTTCATCAGCGAGCTGTCAGCCAACGTGCCCGAACAAACGCCAGATACCTCGGATGTCGATGCGATTTGGCTCCGCGTACCTGCGGTCCAGCCTCGTGTAGTCATCATCTGGGTGGTGGCGCGCGGGCAACCTGCATGTGGTTGGTTCGCGGGATAGCGGCTGAGTCTCAACGCTGGGAGGGGGCGGACCGGTCGAGATACGGTTAGGCGATTCGACGTATCGCCCGATCGCGATCTTTGATGGTCACGACTATCGCGGTCGGAGACCGCTTACAAGTGATCTCGCACAAACGACCTGTTAGTACCGAAAAGTGATGGTTGTCTGCAGTTCAGCCAGCAACGCGGCTCTTCCCGAGCAGTACTTCGCGCATGTCGCCATTGGCCTGGCTGATGGCAACCAGCAGATAGATGCTGAGGAATGGTGCGCCACTGAAAAATGCGAGCACTGCCAGCAGGAGGCCACCACCCGAAAACTGATGGCGCCAGGCGACCCATAGACCTGACAGAGCCAGCATGCACATGAAATCGAGATTGAACTGGCCGGCCCAGCCCGTCTTCGCCATGTCACCGAAGAAGGTCGGAAAGAGATTTAGCCCATGCGCATTCACGACGACTATGGTGTAGCCGGACACGACGATGACGATCATGACCAGCAGAGTGCGAAACAACCCCATTTGCAGTTCCCCGGTCACAGATGAGTTCAAGATAGAGAATGGGTGTCGCCGCCGCAATAACCTCACGGGTAGTGTCATCAGCGATCGTCCGATCGATGCTATCCCTGATACCGTGGAAGACGCCTGACAAACCGCCGGGATTTAGACCGTCAGCAAGCCACCTTCAGGCGCCGGTCGTGCACGCTGGTTGTAGAGTAGCTTGCGCAGCCGATCGATCTCGTCCGAAGTGAGTTTCGAAAAGTCCTGGGCAAAGTCGCTGCCGACCGCCATGCCACGCTGCAGTGCGGGGCGGTCGCCCAGTTCTTCGAACCAGCGCTTGAAGTAGGGAAATTCATTGAGATCCTGGCCCTGACCCTGCCAGCCGACGGTCCACGGATAGCAGATCATGTCGGCGATCGTGTATTCATCGCCGGTCAGATAACGCTTGTCGTACAGCGCGTTGTTGAGTACGCCGTACAGCCGATTGACCTCGTCAGTAAAGCGACGCACCGCGTAGGACTGATCACCTTGTGTGTCCCCAAGGCGGCGGAAGTGCCCGCACTCGCCAGTCTTGGGTCCTTGATTTGCCATCTGCCAGACAATCCACTGCACCACGTCATACCGCGCACGGGGCGCCTGTGGATAAAACTGGCCGGCTTTTTCAGCGACATACATCATGATCGCGCCGGATTCGAACAGTGTGATGGGCGCGCCGCCGCCCAGCGGCTCGTGATCCACCATCGCCGGCATCCGGTGATTGGGATTGATGGCGAGGAATTCCGGCGTGAACTGATCACCGCGACCGATGTTGCAGGGCACGACCCGGTACGGCAAGCCGCACTCCTCAAGCAGGATGGTGACCTTTTTTCCGTTCGGCGTGGGCCAGTAGTGCAGGTCGAGCATGAGCTTCTCCGATGAGTGATCTTTCACTCCCAAGCATACCTGCTTGGTGATCTCGCGCGGACCTGACTATGGAGGTTGTTGCTGCTGAAATTGCGGCAAGGCATCGGTGATCTCAAACCAGGGTGCCTTCGAGCCGACAAAAATATGATTGCGCGGCCGCACGCCCGGGTCTGCATCGAGCCCGCCCATGGGAATCACCACAAAGCCGCGTGCCGTGTCGATGCGTGGCATCGGTGAACCGCAGGTGCGACAGAAAACCTGGGTGAAGAACTGCGCTTCCGGCACCTTGTAGGTGGTGAGGTGGTCCTCGCCGCGCGTGAAACAGAAGCCCGTGATGGGCACCACGAGGTTCGATGCATGGGCCGCCGAACGCGCCTTGCGACAACGTGTGCAGTGACAGTGTCGGCAGATCAAGGCCTCGCCGGTTGCTTCGAACGCAACTGCACCACACAGACAAGAGCCGTGGGTCGGTGCGGCGAGGACCTCGCGGGGTTGATCGGGAGCATCCGGTGGCGGGAATCCAGGTGGGAAAGACTCGAAACGAGGCAAATCATCGGTGATTTCGAACCACGCCGGATTTGATCGAACAAACCAGTGCTCTTCGCGGCGAATGCCAGGATCATCGTCGAAATTGCCGGCTGGCAGAAAAATGCTGCCGTCAAACGGCGCGCCGGGTACGACGGATCCGCAGCGCCCGCAGAAGTTGCGGAAGAACTCCGGTGAGGAATCAAAGCGAACCACGTGCTCGAGCCCATGGATCACGAGCGCCTCGGCGGGTGCCATCACATAGGTTGCGAACGCAGTGCCATGGGTCTTGCGGCAGATGGAGCAGTGGCAGTCCGACATCGAAGTGACGGGCGCGTTGATATCCCAGGTGACGGAACCACAGAGACAGCTTGCGTGCATGATTGACCTCGTTGGGCATAAGCACTTGGCGATTGATCCGGGCGATGAGGATAGGGCTCGGAAGACAGTTGGCGCAACCGAAGGCATACTCGTGCTGTTGGGGAATATACTGACGCAATAAACAGGGGCAAGAACCCAGGAGGTTCCAGGTGGGAGCGATTGAAAAACAGTTCGAAATGATCCGTTACGAGCGGCCGAGTGCAAATGTTGCGCGCATCATGCTGGCGCGACCGGAGTCCCGCAACGCGCAGAGTACGCAGATGCTCTACGAGATCGACACCGCACTGGATGCGGCGATGCATGACGAGACCGTGCACGTGGTGATCATTGGCGCTGATGGTCCGCACTTTTCCTCCGGTCACGACATCAAGGGCAAGGTCGGTAGTGGCCGCCCGGGTGATTTTGGTCCGCCGAGAATGGGGGTGGGTGGTTATAGCCGTCCGGGCCAGGAAGGTCATATGGCGCATGAGCAGGAAGTCTTCCTCGGCTTCTGCTGGCGCTGGCGCAACATGCCGAAGCCCACCATCGCTTCCGTGCAAGGCAAGGCCATCGCGGGTGGCTTGATGCTGGTGTGGCCATTCGATCTGGTGGTGGCCAGTGAAGATGCGCAGTTCTCCGACCCCGTAGTGACTTTCGGCGTGAATGGTGTGGAGTACTTCGTACACGCCTGGGAAGTGGGTCATCGCAAAGCCAAGGAGATGCTGTTCACCGGCGAGTCCATCTCTGCCCAGGAAGCCAAGGAACTTGGCATGGTGAATCGCGTGGTGAAACGCGAAGATCTGGAAAGCGCAACGCTGGCACTCGCGGAAAAGATCGCTCGTCAGCCAGCCATGGGATTGAAGCTTGCGAAGATGTCGGTCAACCAGTCACTGGATGCCCAGGGCATGTACAACGCGATCCAGTCGGCGTTCGGGTTGCATCATCTGGGCCACGCCAACATGCGGATTCTGCATGGTTCGGGTGTTGAGCCGACGGGTGCAGGCAAGATCGCATCTCAGGCGAAATCGGATGCGCCAAAGGTCGAGCGCGCATAACACATGGTACTGATCTGACGAAAGAAGGATTGGCAGTCGGAAGTGACTCAGACCGCGGTGCGGTTTGAGTCACTCAGTCGATCAGCCAATCCCGAATCCCGCTGAATGATCCGACCAACGGCGCTGCGGAACACCGCTTCCGGCCCGAGCAAGGTGAGTCGCGTCTTCGCCCTTGTCATGCCGGTGTAGATCAATTCACGACTGAGCACCGGACTGTCCATTGGCGGCAGCAGTAACCAGATACGGTCGAATTCCGATCCCTGGCTCTTGTGGACCGTCATCGCGTAAGCCGTTTCGTGCGCTGGCATCGCGCTTGGCAGGAGCATTTGCAGCCCTGCCTCGGCGCGGAACCAAACCCGCACTTGCCCGTCCGCGTCGATCTGACACACACCGGTATCGCCGTTCGAAAGGCCAATGCGGTAGTCATTCTGCAACACCAGCACAGGTCGGCCGTGATACCAGCGTTGCTGGTTGTCCAGTCCGCGCGCCTGGGCCAGATGTTCGAAGATGCGCTGGTTCATCGCGATCGCACCCGTTGGACCGATTCGGGTGGCGGTCAACAGTCGAACCGAGTCGAGTACTTCAATGGCTGCTTCGGGTGTGACAGCGTCCAGTAGCGGCGTGTAAGCATCTGCCAGTTTCCTCGCCAGGGAATCCAGGTCACTGCTACCTCGGAGGTCCATATGAACATCCTCACTGCCTTCACGTCCAACAGCCATCGCAGCTTCGGCATTACCGGCATTGACGGCGCTGGCGAGACGACCAATGGGGCTTCGAGGATGAAAACGATGACTGGTCTGCAATGTGACGATGTGATCGGCCAATGCAGGGCGGGTGGATTTTTCATCTGGTACCGACAACGCTTCGCGTTGCGCGGGGAGAAGAGGCGACAACGCTTCGCGTTGCGCCGGGAGCAGACGTGACAATGCTTCGCATTGCGCGGGAGAGAAGTTGTTCAGACCCGCAGCCGAACACAGTTCGGCGAGCACCGAGCCGGACTCCACTGAAGCCAACTGGTAGCGATCACCCCGCAGGATCAGTCGAGCGTGATCGGGCAGGGCATCGGCAAGTTTTGCCATCATGGGCAGGTCGATCATGGATGCTTCATCGACGATGACCACGTCGGCGGCCAGCGGATTGTCACAGTCATGCCGTGGCAACACGGTGCCGCCATGCAAACCGAGTAACCGATGCAGTGTCGTGGCTTTGTCCGGCAGCCATTCGCGCAGCGATTCACCCGATGCGAAGGACGTGAGCCCGGCCCGTATGGATTCCATCATTCGAGCAGCGGCCTTGCCGGTTGGGGCGGCGAGTCGGATCACGGGTGGTGTGTGTCCGACTGACTGCGCCGCTTGCACGAGCAGGCGAATGAGTCGCAGGACGGTGTAGGTCTTGCCGGTGCCTGGCCCCCCGGAGATGACGACAAACCGATGTCGTAGTGCGACCGCTGCGGCGACCGCTTGCCATTGTGGTTCACCATCGCTCACCCAGCTGTAATCGAATAGCCCGCCGCTCCGCTCCAAGGATGCAGTATCGACGGTGGCCGGTTCGCGTTTCAGCAGATCCTGAAGTCGCGATGCCAGGCGCGATTCATAGGCCCAGTAGCGATGCAGGTACAGGCGATGGCCATCGAGAATCATCGGACAGCTGGCACCTGGGACGCCGACCAGCGGGCTTGCCCGCAGTGTGTTGAGAAAGTTGTCAGGCGAGCAGAACGCAGGCTCTCCGGGGATTGCGGGTCCGGTATCAGAAAGAACCAGGCAGCTATGCCCTTCGTTTACCGCGCGCGCAGTGAGCGCCATGCCCAGTGCAACAGGCTCGCTGCTGCCATGACGCAAGCTCCAGTCCGCCAGCGCAAGTTCAAGTGGTGTGATTCGCCCTTGTTCTACTGCCTGGTGGAGACGGGCCAGCAACGGACTCACGAGTGGACGCTCCCACCGGCAAAGAGAGCATCCAGTGTCAGAATGAAATCGGTTGAAGGCCGGTCGACAAACACGCCTGTCTCGGAATTGATGCCGTTCATGCCGCGCAGGAACAGATACTGCGCGCCTGCCAGATGATGGTCTGGATCGTAGTCCGGGAGCGTTCGTTCGAGGTGACGATGCAGGGCCACCAGATAGATCAGATACTGCAGATCGTAATGGCCGTGCCGCACGGCCTGCTGCAGTGGACGGGGAGCGTAGTCTTCTGCCCGCGGCCCAAGATCATTGGTCTTGTAGTCGATGATCCAGTAGCGGCCATTGACCTCCACCGTCAGGTCGACAAACCCCTGCATCAACCCGTTCAGCACCTGCTGTCGACGTTCGTGAGAGAGGCCGGTTCCATAGCCGCCCGACGCCAGGTGGTCGAGGATAACGCCGGTTCGCTCTCCACCTAACTTGAGAAAAAACTCCATTTCCACCAACCGTTGATTGGCGGGCACCTGCGCCAGCGGACCAATATGTGGCAACGGCGTGTGCACCGTTCGAGAGATCAGATCCGCTACCGCACTGATCAGGGTTTCTTGCGCGGGTCCTTCGCCGAGAGGTACCCCTGAGTTGCGCAGACTTCGGGCAATCACTGCTTCGTCGGCAGTAGCACCAGGCTTCGGCCAGAGCGCAGGATCGATGGTCTCCAGGATCTGGTGAATGGCGACACCAAATGCTGCGCCACGCACTGCGATCGCGGTGTCATCGACTGCTGGCAGTGGAGCCGTCACCGGAACATGTGACTCATCGTCCACGCCGGTTTCAGGTACGTGCGTTTTGCCACCGGCGATCAATCGAGAAAAACTGAACACGGACCAATCCTTGCGGCGTGCGGGCAGATCTTCGCGAGCCCCTCCCTTCGGCGGTGGTCCGGCCAACGCGCGATACGTCGGTTCGAGTGCCTTGGGCAGTGGCGCGATTCGAACTGCACCCCTGGCCCGTTCTGCGTAGGACGTCAGCCTGGCAGTCGTGCAGCTCGTGTTCAACCAATCCGGTAGTTTGGCGCCAGGTGCAGATATGGTTCCTGGATCGATACCATCTTCCCAGTGAAGCAACCAGGCTAGCGCTGAATTCTGTGCGCTCTTGATCGGTCCCCACCCGAAGTAACAGGCCTGTTCTGCACGTGTCAGCGCG
>CAMDVY010000174.1 GCA_945878745.1 Klebsiella pneumoniae
CTGTTCTATGCCATCCTGCTGGTCACGTACAACGATCTCAAACTGCGCCGAGGCGGGGACGATCTGCTACGACGCGCGGAGTTGTCAGTCAGCGCCTGAGAGCCGGCGACTAACGACAAATGTGGTCTTTGCAGTTCGTGCGCACGTTCCATAGGCGACTACCTTCCATTGCAGTCTGGAGTGCCCTGTGCATCGCGTCCGCAAGCGTGCGCGCCGACGACTCTCTCACGTCTCTCGCCAGTCTCGCAGATGAGTGCCAAACCCGTCTTGCACTGAGTCAGGACTCGGAGGGTGAGGCTCTCCTCACCGCCTCCGCATGCCCAGAGCTCATCACGGCCCTGACTGAGAGCGAGTGGCAAGAGGCTTTTTTTGACTCCACCGCTGACACACTGACCATCGAGCAGGTGCAGGACCTGGCGATCCTGACAGAACGATACGCAACACCGGCTAAATCCAATCCCGCCTTGAGTCGGCAGTCTCTCGACACCATTCTCGAAGACCTGCCAAAACAGCTCGTCGAAGAACCCTCCGCCTGGGATCGAATCTGGGACTGGTTGAAAGCGCAGTTCGAAGCACAGACAGAAACAGACCCCTCGACGCTACTCGAAAAGCTTACCGGCTGGATCAACGCAGACTGGGTGCTGTCGATCATTCAGCTGGTGTTTGGTGCAGCGACGATCGCAGCCGTGGTCATCTTTATTCGGGAGCTGCGCAAGTCTGGCGTCTTCGGCAAACGCAACAAGCGAGTCGACGAAACTCATCAGCGTTCAGCAGTCAACCCTGACAACACCACCGCAGTCTTGCCTCTGAAACTTCATCCCGCCGCACTGCTCGGCGCAGTTGTGGCCCGATTGCGCGGTGACTCACTCCCGCCGGAAGCACCCAGCATGACGGTCAACCAGATCCGGCTGCAGGTCACTTCTCTGGCACCACCCATGCAGGAACAGCTTTCCCGTCTTGCCGCGGGAAGCGAACTGATTGCTTACGCCAACTGGCAGCCGGACGATTCACAACTACGCGAACTGGTCGTCGCCGGAGAAACCCTGCTGCGGGATCTCTCGCGAAAGGGAACGACATGAGCGAGCGTTTGCAGAACATCGCCGGACTGTTGGCCGCCGTGTACATCACCTGGCTACTGTTGTTTCAACAATCCGACCCTCCTCCCCCGTCCCGCCCGACCACGCTGGATCTCCAGGACTTTGGTGTTGCCGCACTGCATCGCTGGCTGGATGCCGGACAGGTTCCGGTACGCAGCTGGCAACTGCCCTGGTTTGATCTCGCCGACAGCACCTTGGCGCCAGAGGGGAACCTGCTGCTGACCACTCTGCCGCACGACGTAAATGCCGCAGCCGGTGAGGTCGACGCCTTGCTGGAATGGGTGAGACAAGGCAACACCCTCATCATCAACGCCGCACTCAACGACACCCCGTCCTGGATCATGGCGTATGGCAGCGAGATGCTCGACGAAATCGAAACCCTGACCGGCGTTCCGGTCACCGAAGTCGAACAGGAGGAGCATGCCGGTAATACTCCAGCGGTGCGGCTATCAGGCACGACCCTGTATCTGGACCCGGTGATTGGACATCCGCTGATGACCGGCGTGAGTGAACTTGTTTTTTTTACGGACACTTCTACCGAATTCTGGTTGCCGACGCTGTCAGAGGAGACGCCCCTGTTGATGCAGGCCGCGACCGAGCGCTCGACCAACGTGCCTGGCATCTGGGAGATTCCGCGGGGAAAGGGACATATCATCGTCATGGCGAGTTCATCCCTGTTCTCAAACAAGGCGCTGCAGAACGACGGCAATGCTCAACTCATTCGGAATCTGGTCGACCTTCGACTGCAGGGAAGCGGAGAGTGGCTGTTCGATGACTATCGGTTGGGAATTGGTGCCTTTGATGACCCTTCCCGATTTTATCGTGATGAACGTCTTTGGCACTCGATCGGTTTTCTCGTGGCGGGCTGGCTCATCTACCTGTTCACCACAGGCGGCCGACTGACCAAGCCCAGACCTGCGGATTCCCGACCAAAACTTGGCGATCACATCAGGGCCATGGGCGGGTTGCTGGCACGCAAGCTCGACAAGGTTACCGTTGGTCGACAGATGCTCGCGACATGGACAAAGGAACAGCATGCTGCTGACAATGACCCGACCGATCCGTGGTCCAGGCTCGACGCACAACCCACATTCGACAAAGACCTGCTGGCAGCACTCAAGCGTGACGCCAGCCTGCTGAAGGCAGGCAAGTCGGTTCCGCTGCAAGAGCTTCACAACAGACTGAGAAAAGCGAGGCAATCAACGAGATGACAGGCGCTGCGGTTCAACTTCGAGATCATCTGCAACAGGAACTCGGGCGAGTGGCGTTCGGGGTCAACGAGACCATTCATGCGTTGACCCTGGCTCTGATCGGCCGGGGGCATCTGCTGCTGGAAGGTCCGCCGGGCCTTGGCAAGACCTTGCTTGGCCGCCACTTTGCACAGTTGTTGGGTGGCCGCTTCAATCGTATCCAGGGCACCGCTGACCTGATGCCTTCGGACATCACCGGAGTCCACGTCTACAGCAACGCCACCAGCACCTTTGTATTCCAGCCCGGCCCCTTGTTTGCCGATGTCGTGCTGGTCGACGAGATCAATCGCGCTGGACCGAAGACCCAGTCCGCCCTGCTTGAAGCCATGGAAGAACGGCAGGTCAGTGTTGATCGCGAAACGTTTCGGCTGAGCGACAACTTCCTGGTCATCGCAACCCAGAACCCGCGGGAGTTCGAAGGCACTTACGCATTGCCGGAATCGCAACTGGATCGGTTCATGATTTCCAGCCGCCTGTCTTACCCGGCGCGCGCGGATGAACTGCGCATCCTCGACGCGTATAACCTGCCCGACTCGCGCGTGCGCAGCGAACCCATGGCGCTTGATGCAGTACCCGAAGGTCTCATCACCAGGGCACGCAACGAACTGACCGGCGTGCATGTCTCGGAAGCACTCATGGGCTATGTGCTTGATCTTGCTGTCGCCACCCGCACCAGCAACCGTATTGGTCTTGGTGTTTCAACGCGTGGAGCACTGGCGCTGGCCACTGCAGCGCGCATCGAAGCGGCGCTTCGAGATGGCGACCATGTTCTGCCGGACGATGTGAAGCGGGTCGCGCCTTGGGTGCTGCGTCATCGCCTCATCCTTTCGCCGGACGCGGTTCTGGACGGGATCAGCGCGCAGGATGAAGTCGATCGATTGCTGAATCAGGTGCCAGTCCCGCGTTGAACAGATTGACCTGCGAGGCTTTGCCCACAACCTCGACGATGAACGAGGCGGCGCTGTCGTGACCTTGCGTCCTTTCGCCCTCTGGCTATTTGCCCTGATCATCACTGCGGGCATCATCGGCGAGTGGTCCGGTACATCCGTGCCATGGTGGCGCCTGTTGACGGCAATGCTGGTGATTGGCCTCGTCTGGGACCGGTGGATGGCAAGCAGACAGATTGTGTCGGCACATCGGGTCGAGTCCACGGCACTGCATCTGGGGCGACATGAAACGCTGGATATCGAGCTGACGAATCACTCTCAACGACCGGCGCGTCTGCAATTCGAGCCAGCATTTCCCAGTGCCATCCAGACGTTGCAGCCCGCAGAAAACGTTCAGGAAGTTGTTATCGCGGCAGCCACCAGTCTGGTTCAATCCATCCCGATCCAGAGCATCTCCGTCGGCACGGTGCATTGGTTAAAACTGCCAGTGCGTTTAGCCGGGCCTTCAGGTCTCGCCTGGTGGTCCAGACAACTGACCCTCGATTCGGCAATCAGCGTCGTGCCCGATACCTGGCAACGTAACGCTGGACTCACCGGCGTCGAGGCTGCGCCCGGTGCACAGACCTTTCGCATGGGAACGGGTCTCGAACTGCATCATCTGCGGGACTATCAGGCGGGTGATCCTCGTCAGTTGATTGACTGGAAGGCGAGCGCGCGAAGCGGGCATCTCATCACTCGCGTACACGCCCGTGATACCCAGCTACGCGTCGTGGTGGTGCTCGACACCGGGCGCACCAGCAGAACTGCACTGGATGGTCTGGACCAGCTCGGACACTACATCAACCTGACCTCTCGCCTGCTGGAATTTGCCGCACGCAACGGCGACTGTGTGGGTCTGGTGACTTTCAGCGATCGGATTGGCCACGCCATATCACCCGCAGCAGGACTGGCCACCGTGGCAAAGATCCGCCAGGCCCTCGGCAGTCTGGAAGCGCGACCTGTTGAGGGAGATGTGCTGATGGCGGCCTTGCGTGTTCGGCAACTTGTCAGCCAGCGAACACTGGTGATTCTGTTGTCAGATCTCTTTCAGGGAACGTCGACCAGTCAGCTGGCCGCTGCAGTCCGCGCCTGGGTACCCAAACACCAACCCATTCTGGTTGGCCTGATCGGCAAGGAGCTGACCGCGCTGGGTCAGCAACCGGCTAGCCACTGGCTCGATCCGTATCAAAGCCTCGCTGCGCTGGAGTACAAACGACAGCTCGAAAGCAGTGTGGAGAGTCTGCGTCGACTTGGCGCGATGGCCGTGTCGACTACCCCGGACGAGCTTGAGGCTCGGGTATTTCGGCAATATCAGTTGCTGCGGCTGCGCGGCCGCGGATGAAGTCAGGCAATCGCCAACCGGCGAGGGTGTACAGGAACAGCGCGAGATAACCGAAGCCGATGAACAATCGCACTGCCATCGGCACGTCGGGGTTCGGTGACACATACCCTTCGATCAACCCGGCGCCCACCAGAAACACGACACAGACCAGCAGTACACGCCAGACCTTGTGCGCCGCCTCCCGAAACGCCTGGGTGCGTGTCAGTCTGCCTGGCCTTGCCAGTGACTCACCCAGATAGAACCCGGCAGCCCCGCTCAAACAGATCGCGCTGAGTTCAACCGGTCCGTGGGCACTGACAAAGGCGAACAGCCGGTCTGCCATGCCGTACTGCGCCACGTAGGCAAACACGCCGCCCAACATCATGCCATTGAAACCGACGATGTAGAGCGTGCCGAGGCCATACAGCACGCCAAGGCTCGCCGCGGTCAGCGCCACAGTAATGTTGTTGGTGAAGATGGACACCGACAGAACCGATGGTGGCGTCACACTGAACAGCCCTTCAGTCCAGAGTCGTCCATTACGAACATCGTTCTGCATCGATTCGGAAGCAAAGAGCCCGGCCAGATCCGGATTGGCGGTGATGAGCCACCAGCCAAACAACGTACTCGCCACAAACAGCAGCGTCACTGATACGATCCGCCAGCGCATATCATGAACAATCGCAGGCAGTTCCGATCGAATCAGCACCGCGAGGTCCTCCCGCCACGCAAACGCCGGTTGATACAGCATGCGATGCAAGCGGAAATACTGGCGCTCCAGGTGCCGCGTCACCTGGCCTTGAGGTGCGACCTTGCGAGCAATGGCAAGATCACGGGCAAGCTCCGGATAAACACGCAAGCAGCCCAATACCTGATCAGGTGTTGCCTGCCTGGTGCGTTCCAGGTTCGTGAGTTGTTCATCGAGCGCAGTCCAGATCGGCAGACGCGCCCCAAACCAGCGGCTTCCTGCTGCGTGAGCGTCTGAAACCGACGACTCAGGCAGCCGATCAGTCATGGCCGCTCCAGCAGCCGCACGAGACTGGCGCGCAGCGATTCATCCGGCAGTGTGTTGGCCCGATCCGATCCGTGCCGTTCCAGCAGAGTGACCGCCACACGACGCCTGGCATCAGAGGACAACTCATCCCACCGACCCAGCAGATCGCGGATCAACTCGACCTGCTGCAAGCCGACCCGATTGACCGCTTCAACTGACAAAGGTGCCAACGGTGCCACATCGCTGTCGTCGTAGACCAGCATGGTGCCCGCCGCGAGGTCCCCGATCCGCACCGCCTGGGCTGTCACCAGCGTGGCGATGAATCCAACCAGATAGAACATTGGCAATCCATCCAGGAGGCGCAGCACATTGCGAATCACCAGTGCACCGACACCCGGCGTGAATCCTTCCGTGGTGACGATGCGAATCCCGGCCATGCGTTTGCCTGGTGTATGGCCAGACATCACCACTTCAAGCACCGGGTGGTAAAGCATGTACATGGCCACCGCGGGCAGCATCACCAGCAGAAAGTAGGCACCACTGGGCTCTCCAGCAGCGCTGGCCGTGTCGCTCGACCAGCCGAACAGAGTCGTCCCTGCCAGCCACCACGCCAGCGCAACCAGAAAGCGGATGTGCCAATCCATGACAAACGCATAACTGCGTGCGCCGGCGCCGGCAACACGCAGGTGCACATCCACACCCGTCACACTGCCGATGGTGAGGTTGTCACCCACGCGTCACGGGTGCCGTGTCTGAACGTGTCGACAGGAGCGTCATCAACTTCTGGGTTGCGTAAAGAACTTCTGAAAATCCTCAGTGCTGTTCATCTTCGGATAGGGGGTGGATGGAGTGGGACTCCCGAGAAAACCACACAGCGGTTCCCAGCCGTCGCCTGGACGGTACACCAGCAGTTTCTCCTTCGGAACTGAATCGATCACGGTCTGGTTGTGTTTCTCGAACACGGAGATGACGTAAGCCTTGTCATCCAGACGACGCTGAAACTGGCCGTCCCAGATCAG
>CAMDVY010000175.1 GCA_945878745.1 Klebsiella pneumoniae
CGCGACAGCTTCACCAATTCCTTGCGTGCTGTTTCATCCAGTTCGATCTTCGACGCAACTCGCACTTGTTCGCTCCAACATCTGGGTTGGTAACAAGTCTACACAATCACACCATATAGGTATATTCAAGAATGCATCAGTACACTAGTTTCAACGTGAACCCTTCATCGCACACCACACGGTCATCGCAAGATCGGTGATCCGGCAAACAACAACAAGGAACTCCCATGCGCATCGGCATCAACGGCACCGGTCTGGTCCAGAAAGCTTCCGTTCCGGCCATCATTGCGGACGCCGCTCGCGCGCAGGCCGATGGTTTTGCATCGTACTGGCTCGCCGAACATCCCACGGGCGGATTCGATGCACTGACCGTGCTTGCTCTCGTGGGACAACAGGTCCCGCTCATCGAATTGGGTACTGCGGTCGTCCCGACCTGGCCACGTCACCCGATGGCGCTGGCAGGCCAGGCGTTGACTGCGGCAAGTGTCCTGCAAGGTCGACTGACCCTTGGCATCGGTCTGTCCCACGAGGTCATGATGGCGCAACTGGGCATCGACTTCGGCAAACCCATTCGGCACCTGCGCGAATTCCTCCACGTACTCATGCCCTTGCTCGAACATGGATCGGTGCAAGTCCACGGCGATACCATCTCATGCGAAGCAAAGGTGTTTGTTGCACCTGCGCAGCGATGTCCCGTACTGGTGGCAGCGCTCGGACCACAAGCCTTGAAAGTTGCCGGGACGCTGTGCGATGGCGTATCACTGGCCTGGGTCGGACCCAGGACCATTCGTGAACACATCGTGCCGCGACTGACCGAAGCAGCAACCGCCGCCGGTCGTTCTGCACCGCGAGTGCTCGCAACACTACCCGTTTGTGTGACCGATGATCCGTCCGGTGTTCGAGCCATCATCGATCGCAATCTGGCGATGTACGGCCAGTTGCCCTCGTATCGCGCGATGTTCGATCGGGAGGGTGCGGCAACGCCTGGTGACGTTGCCATCGTCGGTAGTCGCAATGAGGTGAATGACAAGCTCTCCGAGATGGCAGTGGCCGGCGCAACCGACTTTGCGGTATCTGAATTCACGCGTAACCCGAAGGAGAAGGAGGAGACGCGCGCGCTGATCGTCGAACGGGCGAGAAATCCCTGAGGACTCATCAAGCCTGATATCCCATCCAAATTGCCAACGGGAGTAACGATGTTCAACCCGGTCATTCGTGAGCTGCTCAAGTCGCCGCTCATTGCCCGCCTCAGTGTTGTTGACCCGGAAGGATACCCACACACGGTTCCGCTCTGGTTCGACCTCGACGGTGACGATGTCGTCATCATCAGCCACCGGAAAACTCGCAAGGTCGACTGCATCCGCGCGAATCCGAAGGCATCCATCTGTATCGGCGGTGGTGAGATACAGCCCGGCAAGATCTCTCCAGGCTATCTGCTGAAGGGGCTGTGCTCACTGGAAGAGGACCCGGACGACCGCTGGCTGCGACAGATCACCCTGCGCTATGAAGAGAAACAGGAAGCCGAGGCAAGCATCGCCCAGTGGCAGCGAGAGCTCGACATCATGATCATTCGCCTGACAGTGGAGAAAGTGATCAAGGTTTACGGCTGAGCTAACCTACTGGTCCGGACTAGCACAAACCGCGAATTGCAGACCAGAGCGACGCTCCCATTCGAGGATCAAGCTACGAGGACACACGGCGCGATTCGTAGGCCAAAGCGCAGTCTGGTACCAGCTGATTTCCACCAGTTCACATCTATTCATAAATAGTAAGTTCTGTGTCACGAGGTGTGTCCTCCTGGTTCGCGGTAGACTTCCACGACGCAAGTCACAAGGGAGCGCAGGCGGTGCCACACTGGCTGGGGAAGATATTGAGATGGCTGTCCATTCCACTGTTGATGGTAGGGTTGATCGTCATCGCAGCGTTTGCCGGTGCACAAATCATCGGTGCCTTGGATACCCGCTGCGCGCCAGCCAACATGACCGGTGGTGCCTGCGTCGAGTCCTGGCACAGCGGTGCCATCGAATGGGTAATCTACGTGGCGGTGTTCATCGCCGCATTTCTGCTCGTCTTCCTGCCAGCGTGGATCGCCCCAGCTGGAAAGCGGATCGTCGCGGTACTTGCTGCCGGATTGGTAACAGCAGCCCCGACCAGTGTCTGGCTTGGGCTTGGCTGGACGGACTTCATGCTGCCGAGCCTGATCGCGCTCGTGAGCAGTGGTTTGGGCGGTTGGTGGGTATGGCGCCGGGAGGCAGTGTATGCGGCTCGTTAGTTGGTTGAGTTCAAGTCTGGCCTTTACAGCGGGCCTCGCGATGGCGGCTGACATACCCCGACTGGCGGATGGCAAACCCGATTTCAACGGTGTGTGGCAGGTACTCAATACCGCCAACTACGATCTGCTCGCGCATCCTGCGGGACCCGCGATGATGGTCACCGATGGGCCTTTTGGTCCGCTACCCGCCAAGCCGCTGGTGGCCCTGGGTGCTGTGGGCGCAGTCCCGGCCGGTCTCGGTGTGGTGATCGGTAATCACCTTCCTTATCTGCCGGAAGCGCGCACGCAACAGATCGCCAACAAGGCGGAGTGGTTGACACGAGACCCTGAGATCAAGTGTTACCTGCCGGGTGTTCCGCGCGCGACGTATATGCCGTTTCCATTCCAGATTTTTCAGAGCGACAAGGCGATTTTCATCAGTTACGAATATGCGGGAGCCGCCCGCAATCTGTATCTCGAAGATCCCGGTGAAGCGCCGGTAGATTCATGGATGGGCCAGTCATTCGCGCGCTGGGAAGGCGACACGCTGGTGGTCGAAGTCACCGGACAGAACGACCAGACCTGGTTCGATCGCTCCGGCAACCATCACAGCGAGGCACTCAAGGTGACCGAACGCTACAGCCTGCAGAACGCTCACGTGCTCGACTATGAGGCGACCATCGAGGATCCGAAGACCTTTTCCGAGCCCTGGACCATCCGCATGCCGATTTATAAACGAGTGGGGGTCGATGCGCAGCTGCAGCAATTCAAGTGCATCGAGTTTGTCGAAGAGCTGATGTATGGCCATCTTCGAAAACACCCTGTGTCTGACGGCGTTGCCAAATGACAGTCGTGCGGAGCTGGTTGCTGGTCTGCGTGTTCATCGGGACAGTGCATGCCAGGACAGTGCATGCCAACGAGTGGACGCAACCGCGCACCGCTGATGGTGTGCCGGATCTGCAGGGCACCTGGACGAACGCAACGATTACCACACTGGAACGCCCCAGGCATTTCAAGGAGCTTGTGATCACCGATGCGCAAGCCCGCGACTGGGAGACCAGGAATGCTGCGGGATATGCCGCCATCGATGAGGTGCCAGAAGACGGTGTACAAGCCGGCGGTGATGTTGGCGGCTACAACTCGTTCTGGATGGACCCGGGCACTCGGGTGATGCAGGTCAACGGCGAGTGGCGCACTTCACAGCTGATTCAGCCGGCAGATGGCCGGTTACCCTGGCGGCTTGGGGCGCGGGTGAAACTCGGTGCTTTCCTGATGCGACTGACCCGCTCGTTTGACGGTCCTGAACAGAGACCTCTGGGTGAACGCTGCATCGTCGGCTTCGGTTCGACGGGTGGCCCACCGATGCTGCCGGTGCTCTACAACAACAACTACCAGATCGTGCAATCTCCCGGGCACGTGATGATTCTTGTGGAAATGAACCACGACGTTCGCATCATCCGACTTGGAGGAACCCACGCCCCCGAAAACGTCCGTCCGTGGATGGGTGATTCAGTGGGCCGCTTTGAAGGGGACACCCTGGTCGTCGAGACCCGAAACTTCAATCCCGGACAGAGTTTTCGTGAAGACCTCTCCCACTCGCTTTACATGACGCGAGACGCTGAGGTCACCGAACGGTTCACACGAGTCAGTGATGGCGAAATCGTGTACCGGTTCGAAGTGAATGACCCCGGCGCCTACACCGAACCCTGGGTCGGCGAACTGGCGATGCGTAAAACCGATGACCGCATCTATGAATATGCGTGCCATGAAGCCAACTACGCGATGCCAGGCATCCTCGCCGGCGCTCGGCTTGAGGAACAGCCTGAGTCTTCGCCGCCAGGGGAGTAGCCAAAGCGCATACTGATACCTGCGAGTATCCCAACAGATCACATCTGTGATCGATGGAAGCGATCCGGGTCGCTACGCTGGACGAGAGTGGTCATAACGCCTCAAGGTTCTTGCGCGAGGCGTGTCCTCGTGAAGATTCCTCAACCATCCGGGCCAGCGGCAGCGACCCTGAGTCGTTCACGCTCCTTCGCCCCGCCTGCCTTGATGAAAAACGGACCGAGGCAGGCGAACAACATGAGCCCCGCCAGGATCAGGAAGGCAATCCGGTAACTGCCCGTCGCGTCGTAGATGAATCCTGCCAGCGGCGATGCGGAGATCACCAGAGGTAGCTCAATCACGCGCAGGACCCCGGTCGCGGCACCAAAGGACACACTCCCCATTGCTGCCGAAACCGCGAAGGTGCGCAGTGGCGACATACCCGAATAGCCAAATCCATAGAGGCAAGCGGCGCCGAGGGCAAGGATGAAGTTATCGGCATACGCAAACAGGATCAGAGACACGCCCTGGCAGACAAGGGCCATCCAGATGGTGATCCGGGCGCCCAGGAAGTCGGACATCCAGCCGATCACGGGTTTACCCGTGGCCGACAACAGCGCGGTGGCGGAAAGAATGAGCGCGGCATTCTGCGCACTGATGCCGATGTCCATCAGATGTCCGAACAGGTGCAGCATCGTTGCCGAGAAGACACAGCCCATCGAACCGAAAATCAATGCAATAGCCCACATCGCAGGATTCTTCAGCATTTCCTTCCAGTGCCAGAACCGGCTGTCCGCCGCGACCACCACCATCTTTTCCGGATGACTCTCCACATAGCGACGGCCATCGCGAACCTCGCCGATGTCCTCGGGACGATCCACCATCAGCCAATAGACCATCGGTAACAAGGTCACCGCCGTCACCCCGGCAAAAACCAGGAAGCCGCCGCGCCAGCCGATCGATTCAACCAGTGCAGTCACCAGGGGCGGCATCATCACACCAGCGAGGGATGCACCCAGCACGGCAAAAGCAATCGCCCGTCCACGCCAGTGATCGAACCAGTTGATCACTGTGCGGTGCCACGCGAGCCCACCCATGCAGGACATGCCCACACCCATGCCCACACCGACAATCAGGTAGTACTGCCAGAGTGACTCGGTGAGTGCCAGCAGGAAGTAGGCAAGCGCGACGACCAGGATGCCTACCAGGATCACACGCTTGGGAGAAAAGCGATCCAGCAGTTGGCCGAGGTATGGGGAGATGAGCGCACCGGTGACACCTGCCACCGAAAAACCCATGGCGATCGCAAATCGACTGCCTTCTGCCAAATCTTCGGCCAGTGACGGCAGAAACACCCCACGGGAATATGAGTAAAAACCAGTACCCAGAAAGCCCAGTAACGCCGACACCGCGACGATCACCCAGCCGTAGAAAAACGGCGGCCTCTTCAATCTGACTCCTTGTCATGCAGTTCTGGTTTCAACCCGCATGCTAACCGACTCGTGGTCCCCCGTTCGCCAGACTTTCGCGCGAATCAGCATTTCGTGATCATCGAGTACACACTCGTTTTCCTCCCTTCCTCCGCTGGGTTATTGAGTGGGTCGTGTCGACGATGACACAGTGTTCGTAGGGGGTCACCGAATGATTAACGTCAATCAGTGAAGGCGATATCGTGTACCGGTTCGAAGAGCAGCCTGAATCTTCGCCCCCAGGCGAGTAGGCCAAAGCGCACGCTGATGCAGGCGAGTTTCCCAACAGATCACGTCTGTGATCGATGGAAACGGTCTGAGGTCGTCATGTTGGACGATGGAATTCACAACGCTTCAACAACCCTGCGCGAGGTATGTCCTCGTGGTTGTTTGCTAAGCGGCTAGGGTGCTGCGGCCCTTGCTGCATTCAGGAATGCCAGCACCGACGCATTGATTCTCGTACCGCTGTTGACGGTGCTTCCACCGCCCACGCCGGAGGCATGGATACCTAACGCACAGGCGCCATTGCATCCGGTTGATGCAAACCGATCCGGCTCGAAGATCGGAGCGCCGCTCTGTCCGCCTGCCGTGTCGATGCGATAAAAGACTTTGGACAGTGTCGAGGCAAGGACATCGCCGCTGCCGGTAATCCAGGCATTAGGAACAAGCAACCGCGTCCCGTTGCAGGACCCGAAGGGATTGCTGGACCCGTTTCGTCCAGGAAAGAACCGGACGTTCGTGCTCATAGAGGAACCGGGTCCACCGTGCAAACAGTGTGCAGCTGTGGCGACCGTATTGGCGCTGATCAGCCATCCAGTGCAGATGAAGGAGCTCCTCCCCCGACCTGACTAACCTTGATTCGACAATAATCGGCAGTATTTCAGGCATACCTCCCATCGCAATGTCGGGCAGCGCTCTCCGCTACAGCGGTGGTCTCTTTGTAGGAGCGGTCTCTGACCGCGATTGTTGGGTTCATCAAAAATCGCGATCAGGAGATCGCTCCTACGATTGATTGAATCTGCCAACTTCATTGGTGA
>CAMDVY010000176.1 GCA_945878745.1 Klebsiella pneumoniae
AACACATTGCCGAACGTCTGACTGCACTGGAAAAAGCCCGCAAGCTCGAAAAACTCGAAGCGGCTGTCGTCATTCTGGATGCGCAGACCGGCGAACTGATGGCCCTGTCCGGGGGGCGAGCTGCAGGATTTGAAGGTTTTAATCGAGCAACCAGCAGCCGTCGACCGATTGGTTCGTTAATGAAACCCCTCGTGGTACTGGCTGCGATCGAACAAAGCCGTTCCTTGACAGAAGTCATCGACGACGCACCGATCACTGTAGCGCTGTCACGAAACAAGAGCTGGACACCGCGCAACTACGATGGTCGTGTTCATGGCCCCGTCCCCATCGTGCGCCTGTTGGGAGACTCACTCAATCTGGCGACGGTTCGGTTGTCACAAGATATCGGGCTGCCGCCGATCCTGAATCTGTTCCTGCGGCTGACCGAACACAAGGCGACAAACTCGAATCCCTCCTTCGTACTCGGCGCTGAGCCCATGTCCCCTCTGGAAGTGGCACAGATGTACGGCGCCATCGCTAACGGCGGTTTTCGAATGCCGGTCAAAGCAGTTACTGCGGTGCTCAATGCAGAAGGGAATGCGCTGTATCAACAGCCCTTCGAAATGCAGCCGGTCGTTGATCCCGAAGACGCCGACGCTCTGACCTACGTGCTCGAAAGTGGCATGCAACAGGGGACCGGGCGGGGTTCACGCCATGCCCGCGCCGGCGTTGCCGGCAAAACCGGGACATCCAATGACTATCGAGACAGCTGGTTCGCCGGCTTTGATGCGCGCAAGGTGGGGATCGTCTGGATCGGACGCGACGACAACAAGCCGATGGGACTGACCGGCAGCACGGGCGCGCTCGCAATCTGGGATCCGATATTCACCGATCTTGGCGTGGAGCCCATAGTTCACCAGGACGCCAGCAAGGTACGGGATGTTGAATATGCGACCGGCCTGCTGGCAAGTCCCGAGTGTGCGATCACCGTGCGTCTGCCTGTCAGCGCACCGGAATCTTTGCCGTCGAAACCTGGCTGTGGTATCACCGAGGAAACCGATCAACGATGGCGCTGGCCATTCTGGGAAAACCGATGAGAGTCGTTCTGCTCCTGCTCACGATGATATTGACCGCCTGTTCAAGCGCGCCGCGGGTGCCCGCTCCCGTAGAACATCGGCCCGCTCCTGCGACTGCACCGGTGCCTGCGCCTGCAACGGTCTTGCCAGGCACGCCGTCCCGCCCAGCACAAACGCAGGTCCAGCCACCGGCACGGATCCCGTCTTCCGGGGCGACTGAGGCATTGATGATCGCCAGCACTAACGCAGCCGCAGCAGGCGACACACGATCCGCCATCACCCATCTACAGCGTGCCATTCGATTGGATGGTCGCAACGCTGAACTGTGGGCTCGTTTGTCAACCGCGTTTCTGCGGGACGGTCAGGTGGACAACGCGCGACAATATGCCAACCGCGCGCTGGCACTCGCCGGTAACCGGGGTGACTGGAAACGAGCAGCGTGGCTTGCCATCGCCGAACTCGAAGAGTTCGATGGCAATCTGGGCGAAGCCAATCGAATCAGGGCGCTGTTTGCATCAGGACGTGGCTGAATACGCCCCGTGCATTCGTTGGTACAAAACTGTGATTAAAGGGCATTAACTCCCCTTCTCTACCAATCCTGCAAGGTATTCGCGATCCCGCTGAAATCGATTGCCGGCCATGAAAAAAAGCGGAATGGCCAGCAGTGACAAGAGTGTGAACGTCAGCAAGGTCCAGGTATAGGGCTCAGCAACACCGCGAGCCATCATCGCATCTACCGTGAAGCCTCCCAGCGTGACACCGATACCAAGCCCGATAAAATTGAGCGACAGGATATAAAAGGCCACCACCGTCGCCCTGATCTTGGCTGGCACCAGTTCCTGCACGGTCGAAAACGTCGGACCATAAAAACAGCCCAGCTGAAAGAAACCGAGGAACACACCAATCCAGAACCAGATGCTGTCACCGTCAACCAGACGATAGGCCACATTGACCGGCGCCAATACCAGCATGACCCAGAACAGGAACATCGGTCGCCCAAGCCCTGTTCGTCGCATGAACAGGTCACCGCCTGCTCCACCAAACAGGTTACCCAGAACGCCGCCCACCATGCCGAGCCAACCGGTGGCGATGGCGATCTCAGCCTTGTCGAAACCGCGCTCCTGCACATACCAGAGCTGATCAAATGTACCTGCGCCCAGGATAAGGTGCAGTGCAATGCCGCCAGCCATGGTCAGCTGCAGGGCAGGCGAGTTACGCAACGCAAAAAACAGCGTACCCAGCAGTTCCCGAAACGATGGTTGGGGCGCAGTTTCACTATAGCCCGGTGGTCGCTTTCGCGCAGGCTCCCTGAAACACAGCATCACACCTGCCAGCAGGAGGCCGATGCCACCGAGCAGATAGAAACAGTTCCGCCAACCGATGGCAGGGCCGAGATAGCCAACTATCAGCAGACTGGTACCCACACCGATGGGCACACCCATGTAGTAGATGCCGGAGGCCAGTCCAAGCCAGCGGCTCGGAAACTTGTCTGAAAGAATGGACATGGTCGTAGGGGTCATGATGGACTCGCCCACTCCGATGAACATGCGCGGAATTGCCAGCGAAACAAATCCCTTGGCCATTCCAGACAAGGCAGTCAACGCACTCCAGGCCGCAAGTCCAATCGCAATCAGACGGACTCTGTTGTAGCGGTCTGCCAGAGTGCCCATGAAGAGCCCCATGGCGGAATAGAAAAAAAGGAAAATCAGTCCGGTCAGCAGCCCGAATTGCGCATTGGAGAGCCCCAGGTCCGGAACAATGAAATTGGCAAAACTCGCGAGTAATTGCCGATCCACGAAATTCATGACGTTGAGTAAAGTCAGAAACGCGAGGAAGCCGTAACTCCCCGCAGACACACGGTCATCCGCCTGCTGCACTTAATGTCCCCCCCATCAAAGTGGCTGCAAGTAACTCTGCCGTCAGCGCAGCAGCTGGAGCCAGTGTACGACCGGGACGTCTGCAGCGGAAGCCAGATGCAACTGGCACCCGACGTTGGCGGTAGCGATGAGATCCGGGCAATCACTGCCGAGCGCATTCAATTTGCGATCGCGCAATTCATTGGCGATCTTTCCCTGCAACAGGGAATAGGTACCTGCTGAACCACAACACAGGTGCCGATCCACAACTTCTGTCAGCACGTAGCCCGCAGCCTTGAGAATCTTCTCAACGGGATCACGCACACGCTGCCCATGCTGCAAACTGCAGGGTGAATGCCAGGCGATACGTTTGCCAGGCATGGATGCAGAAAATGTGATCTCCGAGTTCGCCAGATATTCAGCCACGTCCATGGTCCTGGCGGAAAAACTGGCCGCCTGCTCTGCGAGCGGTGTGGCCGCCAGATGTCGGCCATAGTCCTTGACCGTCACGCCACATCCACTGGCGGTCGAGATGATGGCTTCAGCACCGGCAGCCACCGGTCCCAGCGCTTCCAGATTGGCAGTCATGGTTTTGACGGCAGCTGTTTCATCGCCGAGATGCAGCGCCAGTGAGCCACAACACCCCTCTCCAGGCAGTTCAACACACTCGATGTTTCTGGTTTCAAGCAACTGGCGAAGCGCCCGATTGACCTCCGGCGTGGATACCGACTGAACACAGCCGCGCAGCAATACAATCTTGCGGGCATGCCTGTTGTGGTTGACCACCTCGACCTTCATCCCCAGCGGCGGCACCTGTTGTCGAAGTTGCCGGGGCAACCATCGTCGAAACAGATTCCCGAGTTGCACGACCACCCTGAAGCGAGTTCGATTCGGCACGAAGTACTTGAGACCGGCGACCAGCAGCCGATCCCACAGATTCCGGTCGTCAGCCATCTCACTCCTGGCAATTTCCAGCAACTCGCCGTACTGCACACCAGACGGGCAGGTGGTTTCGCACGCGCGACAAGTCAGGCAACGATCCAGGTGCTGGTGCAATCGCGGCGACTGCTCCTCGGTTTCGAGGAAGTCCTTGATCAGATAGATGCGACCACGCGGTCCATCCAGTTCATCGCCAAGCAGTTGATACGTAGGGCAGGTTGCGTTGCAAAACCCGCAGTGGACACAACTTCGCAGGATCGAATTTGCACGCTGGCCACGTTCGGTCGCCAGGAGATGTTCAGGCAGTCGCGTCTGCATGGATCAATCCGGGATTGAAGACGTGGTCGGGATCAAAAGCATCCTTCAGTCGGCGCACCAGAGCACTGACACGATCCGGCAACAACGGTGACGAACCTCTCGGACAGGCGGACTCGCCGGGCGTAACCAGGTGAGTCGATTCCTCTTCAAGACGCCAGCGAAGGGCGCCCGCCCAATCAATACAAATGTCCGCTACACCAGGTGGTGTCATTGGCGGGACCGCATGACGCCAGAGTCTCGCGGAGACCGGGTTAAGCACTTCACCGTCGCGCAGGTTGGTCCAGAATCCAGGGTCTTCCTCGAGACCACCTAGCTCATCCGCGACATCCTTGACCACGCCGGCTGAACCCGCCAGTCGCCAATGCAGCTCACCTGCGACCCAGGCCAGACCAGACAGTGGTCGTGATTGGCTCGCCCACCTGCGCATGCATATCACTGCCGCTTGAGCATCCATCGCCAGCTTCCGACATTCCACACGTTCCGGTTTGGGCGCGACACGAAGACTGGCGGCCAATACCACGCCGAACGCACCTTCCGACCCGGCGAACAATCGTGAGACATCAAACCCCGCGACATTCTTGAAAACCTGGCCACCAAATCTCAATCGCTCGGCGAGCCCATTGATGATTTCGACACCCAGCACACTATCGCGCAGTGAGCCGCCAAACGGCCGCGCCGGCCCTGACAAGCCACTGGCAACCGCGCCACCCAGTGTACCCAGACCCGCAAACATCGGCGGCTCTGCGGCCAGACACTGTTCATGTTCATCCAGAGCGGCGGTTATTTCAGACAACGGTGTTCCCGCTCGTGCAGTAATCACCAGTTCTTCGGGTTGGTAGTCGACGATGCCACAGTGCTGTCCGAGGTCGAGATCTACTCGACCTCCTGGTGAGCCCAACAGATTCACCTTGCTGCGGTGACCGCGTATGGCGAGTGTGGAACGGGCCACTCGTGCAGCGCGAATCCTGTCGATGACATCAGCTGCAATGTCGTTCACTAGAATCGATCCAGATGTTTGAAGCGTTCGGTCCCTGAGTGCACATGCATGCCTCCAACGTCGACACAACGCGCCAGGGTCGGGATCGCCTTGCCAGGATTGAGCAATCCATCCGGATCGAAGGCAGCCTTCAAACGAGCGAACTGTGAAAGCTCGGCTGAGTTGAATTGATCGCACATCTGATCGAGCTTCTCGACGCCCACACCATGCTCACCCGACACCGTGCCACCCACCGCCACACAACATTGCAGGATCCGACCACCGAATTCTGCGACCTTGGCCAACTCACCGGGCTTGTTGGCATCGTAGAGAATGAGCGGATGCAGGTTGCCATCACCGGCATGAAAGACGTTGGCCACCCGCAGACCATACTCGTCAGAAAGACGGGAGATCTCTTCAAGCACTTGCGCCAGACGTCCTCGGGGAATCGTCCCGTCCATGCAGTAATAGTCTGGTGCCAGCCGACCGACGGCCGGGAATGCCGCCTTCCGGCCCGCCCAGAGTCGCGTCTGCGAGGCAGGATCGTGCGCCACTTCCAGTCGAAACGACCCTTCGACTTGCATGGCAGCTTCGACCTTGAGCAGATCTGCCGCCACTTGAGCTTCCGTGCCATCGAGTTCACACAACAGCAGCGCTTCCGCATCTACCGGATATCCGGCATGGACAAAGTCTTCGGCGGCCCTGATCGCCAGACGATCCATCATTTCAAGCCCGGCAGGAACCAGCCCGCCACTGATGATCGACGCCACTGCCCGACCCGCGGCCGCCAACGAATGAAAGGCGCCCAGCATGACAGCCTTGGTGGGTGGCAGGGGCGTCAGGCGCACGATCACTTCCAGCACGATAGCGAGCAGGCCCTCCGATCCACATATCACAGCGCGCAAATCCAGTCCGAGAGGATCCCAGCCCTTGCCACCCAGTTCATGGACTTCTCCGTCCATTGTCGCAATAACAAGGCCGGCGACGTTGTGCACGGTCAACCCGTACTTGAGGCAATGCACACCTCCCGCATTCTCGGCAACGTTTCCACCAATGCTGCAGGCGATCTGGGATGACGGATCCGGGGCGTAGAAAAAACCGTGTCTGGCAACGGCTTCACTGATGGCCAGATTGCGAACACCAGGCTCCACTCGCGCGATGGCATTGGCTGGATCAACTTCGAGGACGCGGTTCAGCCGAGCCAGTGACAGCAACAACCCATCCTGCATGGGTCTGGCGCCACCGGAGAGTCCCGTTCCAGCACCTCGCGGAACGATTGGAATCTGGTGACGGCGACAAATCGCAAGGATGGCAAGTACCTGTTCACGGGTACGCGGCAAGGCAACGGCCCACGGCACTTCCCGAAACGCGGTGAGACCATCGGTTTCGTAGGGGCGCTTGCCGGCAGGA
>CAMDVY010000177.1 GCA_945878745.1 Klebsiella pneumoniae
ACGATCAGGAGAGCCAGCAGTGCGCCACTGCGAATGACCGAGCCGAGAATACCCAGCGAGCCTTCGTCGATCCCAAGATCTGCCTGAATCTGCTTTAGATTCAGGGTCAGCAGAAAAAGATCGTAGGCCTCGAAGAACGAGACGGCGGAAACCAGCCCGAGCATTTTCCACTGTCGTTCGGTCAGGGCTGGCGCCCGGCCGAGATACGGCGTGTATCGATACCACCTGGGTGGTCGTACGGCCGGTGTCGCAGGTGCCCGCCCTGAAAGCGTGTCTGACTCTGGTGTGTTCAACAGACTGTTACCTGTCTTTCGTTGGGCTGAGTGAAGCAGTAGTTTCGCGACCAGGAATGCGTGTGAACACCGTCTGGATGATCTCCCTGTAGGAGCGGTCTCCGACCGCGATGGTTGAGATCATCCAGGATCGAGATCAGGAGATCGCTTCGGCGATGGGTAGAGCGTCTGCAACTCTACCCTCGTCGGTACAACCAGCTGGAATCAGCCTGCCGCACCACTCTTTTCGTAGATCGATGAGGTGGCGTTCTTGCTTTCCTCGGTGATTTTTCGACCCAGCGCCGGGAAGATTGGAATGTCAGCGTCAGCGGGTGGTTTCATGAATTGTTTGCGTGCCAGTGCCGCAGCGATGTAAGGCGCCAGTTCTTCTGCCTTGCGTCGTTCGCGCTCGGCTTCGTTTGCCTTGAACTCCGGCATGACCTCCTTTGCAAACAACTCCAGGGAGTGGCAGATGTCGGCATGTTTGTTGTTGCCGGCTTGCTGGATGAAGGTCACCTGGTCAACCCCAACCGCGGCGAACTTGCGCAAGTGCTGTCGCAGGTCCTCGGGTGTGCCGATGCCACCGGCGCTGCCCGACAAGGCTTGCCGATAGTCGGTTTCGCCATCACCAAGACGCGCGTTACGCATTTTCTGGAAGTTCTCCCACAGATTCGTGCGGCCCGGTTTGTGTTCACCAAAGCCGTACAGACTGCCGAGAGCGAAGCCGAAAAACTCGAAGCCCTCCAGCCCGTTGCGAATGGCTACCTCACGATCTTCGTGACACGAAAAACTCGACACCATGCAGATGTTGGCATTCACCGCATGGCCGATGGGCACACACTGTTCGCTCTTGATGATCGAGTAGTACTCCTCCACCCACTCCCGTGCTTCCAACGGATCGACAAAGGCGAAGGTCAGTGCGCCTATGCCAAGCCGGGCAGCCATGCGAATGGTGTCGCGTTGCGAGCAGGCCACCCACATGGGTGGATGTGGCTTCTGCACCGACTTCGGTACCAGATTGCGGCAGGGCATGGAGAAGTACTTGCCCTGGTAACCGGGATAGGGATCCATGGCGAGCAGATTGGCGATCTGTTCGGTGGCTTCAAGGTAAATGGCGCGCTTTTCTGCAACCGGAATTCCGAATCCGCCCAGTTCGAGCTCTGCAGATGATTCACCCGTGCCAAACTCAACGCGCCCGTTCGAAACCAGATCGAGTGTCGCAATGACTTCTGCAGTTCGCGCTGGATGGTTGTACTGAGGAATAACCTGGCGAATGCCCTGACCCAGCCGAATGTTTTTGGTGCGCTGTGAACAGGCAGCCAAAAAAACTTCCGGTGCTGAAGAGTGGGAATATTCCTCCAGGAAGTGATGTTCAACTTCCCAGGCGAAATCGACGCCTAATTTGTCCGCCAGTTCGACCTGGTCGAGCGCTTCGTTGAATAGTCGCTGTTCGTCGCCTGCGTTCCAGGGACGCGGTAACTGGTGCTCGTAAAAGACGCCGAATTTCATGGATCACCTTGATGGATATTGATGCTCGTTCGATTCTACGCTGGACGTCATGGGGATGTGCAAACCGGGCTCTAAGGGAGATTGCGTAGAGCGTCTTGTCGTCTTGATGCTTGGCGGTGTTACGATTCTCTGTCATTTTGTGGCGGGCTGATGGGTGTGCTGTGGTCCGATCTCCTCGAACACCCAGACCCGCCCGGTACGCTTGTTCAGTGCATCGCTCTGTTGGCGTTGCGGGCGGGTTTCGCTGAGCACTGCCAGGATGTCTGCCGCTGTCTCTGCCTGCGCGTCGTAAACGGCGAGATAGGGCAGGGGGCATCCTTCGCCGGCTTCACCTGCCAGTCGAAAGCGCTGAGCGGTGGTCCAGCCGGTAGTGGCGAGTACCTCACCCAGATGCAGGTTTTCGTAGTAGTCGTTGAATTCCACTTCCTTGCCGGGTCTTGGTTCGGTCAATACCAGCACTTTGTATCGGTTCATCACGCTTTCCTGTTCATCACGTTTCGGATCTGCCTTTCCCTGGCCCTGGTGCCACCAAGGATGGATTGGGAGAACAGTGTGCTGGCGGCTCAGGGGAATTGCATTGCCTTGGGTGATTGCGCTTAATGGGACAAGGATGAAGCGGCGGGAGAGTGAGATGAGTCTGTTCGGAGAAAAGTGCGTGCGGTGCGGTGAGCGAACCCGTGAGCGGCACGATCTCAGGCCGGTGTGCCCGGCGTGCCATCAAGCCATGCAGCTCATGTTGATCGCGGCCAATGAAACAAAACGACATTGCCCGGTGGACGGCGCGCAACTAGCGAAGGAAATCGCGCACATGCTGGTGATCGATCGTTGCCCAACTTGCGGCGGGATCTGGCTGGACGCCGATGAACTGGAGCGCATCAGCTCCGAAGTCGCCAGCGAGGCGATGATGGCGGTGGCGCGAGGCGCATTCCCGGGCGTGTGAGAGATCGACTATTTCCAGAAAGACACAACTTTCCAGAAAGACACACACTCTGACAACCTAAGGAGACACATTCATGTCAATCACCGGTCAATGCCTCTGCGGGCAGATCAAGTACGAATTCGACAAGGCGCCAGCCATGACAGGCGTGTGCCACTGCAAGAACTGTCAGCGCCAGGCGGGTTCGGCGTATTCGACGCTGGCCGTGGTGCCAAAAGCTGAATTCAGGTTCAAGTCCGGCACCCCCAAACTGTACGCAGACAGCGATACGGCCAGCGGTAACACGGTGCAGCGCTTTTTCTGCGGAAACTGCGGCTCGCCCATCTACTCGGCTGTTCCATCCCAGCCGGACAACCTGTTTCTGAAAACCGGCACGCTCGACGACACCTCAGGCTTCAAGCCTAATTTTCATGTCTGGTGCGATACCAAACAGAACTGGATAACCCTCGAAGCGGGTGTGCCAACCATAGCGAGAGGCGGCTGACTGGCCACTTTCTGACGAGGCAGGTCTCCCCCTTTGTCCTACGGTGCAAGAGCGGCAATCTGCTTCAGGCTGTCGTCTCTTGCAGAGCCTGAAGTGCCGAAGAGATAGGTCTGCCCGGTGGGGCCACCTTTTCCATGGGCGATCACGTTGAGCACTGCCTGAGCCAGGTCCTCGGGTTTCATCGCCTTGTCAGCAACATGCGGTGCGGCTGATCGCAGCATCGGTGTGTCCGTTGCACCAAAACAAAGTCCGTTGACACGGATGTTTTTGGGTGCCAGTTCCACTGCCCAGCTTTCGGTGAGACGCCACTGGGAAAATTTCGCGCAGTCATAACCGGTAGCTGCCATGCCGGTGATGTAGTGACCTTCCTTGATGTGCTCGGTGATGATGTTGATGATGTTGCCACCCTGCCGTTGCAACCAGGGCGTCGCTGCGCAAGCGCAATGGAAACTGCCCAGCGCACAGACATTCATCGAGCGTGCGTAGTTTTGCGATTGGGAATCAAACGTACCGCCAGTCAGAGAACAGTCGAGCCATAGCGCCGCGTTGTTGATCAGGATGTCTATGCGCCCGAAGCGGGCTGTCCCAGCTTCGATGGCGCGCACTACTGACGCGCCATCACCGATGTCGCAATGCAAATCCATGCACTCGCGGCCGAGTGCGCGAACCTGTTTCGCGGTTTCGGCATTTTCATTGATGTCGATATCGAGGCCGACGATGTGGGCGCCCCGAGCAGCCAGACCAAGGGCGATGCCTCGACCAATACCTACCGCACTCCCTGAGATGATGGCGACCTGGCCATCGAGATTCACTTCCGTAGCCATGAGTCCTCGCTTTAAATGATCGAATCGAAACGGAGTAAAGCACCACGCTGGTTCAAGACACAATGTTCCCGGACACCGCTGGCAGAGAACTTGCGTGGGTTCCCGCCAGTGAGCGACGTGTCGCGCGGCGAACTTCAGTCCATCGAAAATTCGCGCCCGTGTGCGACTGGAAACGAGAAGGTTTTGGCGCGACTTCGTGTCTCCATCACCTCGGCAACTCGCACCAGACGCGCAGGCACCGAGAGAATTTTTTCCTGCGCCTTTCGACCCAGTTCAGAGAGGCCATCGATCTTGTCGATGGCCCAGAACTTGATCAGGTCTTCGACGATACGCAGATAGTCGAGCGGCCCGTATATGCCAGCTCTGCGGATGACGTCGGCAATCTCCCGGAAGTGCGGCATGTTGAGTCCGGGCATATCGATCGACGGCATGATCGCCGCAGCGGCCAACATCCCGCCATCCGGATCGCGCTTCAGAATGGCAGCGAAAGCGGTGCGATAGAAAACGTAGTGTCGAGCTTCCTCTTTCGCAACATGCGACAGCACGGTGCCGATAAGTGGCTCGTGCTGGCCCGCCAGCTTGCCGGTGTTGGCATGACTGATCTGTGTGGCGCGCTCCTGGAGTGATGTGTAGACAAAGATGCGATACGGGTCATTCTCGAACTCGGGTTCGAAACCTGCCTTCAGATACTCGAACTGCATACGCTCCAGTTCAGCCGTATCGAGAATCCGTGAGTCACGCAGATAGTCGTGCATGATGGCGCCATGCCGGTCTTCTTCCGCTGTCCACAGGTTGATCCATCGCGACCAGAACGAGTTGGCGCCAAGATGAACGGCCAGCAGCCGATGAAAATGTGGCAGTCCTTCTTCGGTCAAAGTATTCAGCGCCAGGGCAACCTTGCTCGGGAAGCTGATACCGCGCGCCCGATCGCGCAGCTCCTGAAGATGGACATCGGGGTCGGTATCAGGCGGTGCGGACAAGACTTCGCTTGGAAACCATAAGGTGCGCTTGGCCTCGTGCTCGGCCATGAGTTCGTCCACTTCTGGTTCGAGATCGGCCAGCACGGCTATCCGGGCCTGGGTTTCTGCTTGTGTCAGCTGCATGTTGAAGCCTGCTAAATGGGTTCATCGTTCATCGCGAATACCGCTGAGGCGATGGTAATCAGGTGCACGCTAGCACGGGTCGCGTGGCGAGTCAGCCTCCGAAACTACTTAACTCTGCCCCGCACTCATTCGGTTGCGGGTCAGCTCAGACCAATTACACATTCCACCCGGCTAGCGACGATCGCTCAAGCCCGACAGGCTGCCAGACGGCGTAGCGCGCCTTCTTCAACCCCGAGTTAGGCGGTATGCTCCATCCAAATCGACGTGGGAGAGTGCAGATGACACCAACAGGGCCTCTATGTGGTGTCAGGATCATCGATCTGACCAACATCTACTCAGGACCGATCTGTGTCTCCGTTCTCGGCGATCAGGGCGCCGATGTGATCAAGGTTGAAGCGCCGGGTGGTGACCCGATGCGCCAGGGCATTCCGAGACGAAACGGTGTTACTGCCAGCTTTGCGGTAATGAATCGCAACAAACGATCGATTGTGATCGATCTGCAGAAGCCTGCCGGTCGGTCCCTTCTTCTCGATCTGGTTCGTGGTGCGGATGCCATCGTCGAGAACTATCGCCCTGGCGTGATGGCGCGTCTGGGTCTTGCCTACGAAACGCTTGTTGCCATCAACCCGCGCATCGTCGTTGCGTCAATCAACGGGGTGGGACCGGATGGTCCGTACGCCAACCGACGGGTCTATGACGCAGTGATCCAGGCGGTCACGGGTTTTGCTGACCTCCAATCAGTGGATACCGGCGCGCCGACGATGATCAACACGCTGGTGGCCGACAAGGTGACAGCAATGACTGCCGCACAGGCCATCACTGCTGCATTGTTCGCCGCCAGTCGAACCGGCGTGGGCCAGCAAGTGGCTATCTCGATGATCGACGCCAGCCTGTTTTTCCTGTGGCCAGACTCGATGAGTCGTCATGGCCTGGTGGGCGAAGGCGTCGAACTGGCGCCGTATGCTTCTCATGCAGCGCTGCTCCGCCGAACCCTGGATGGTCACGTGGCAGTGATGCCGGTGAAGCTGGGAGAGTGGGAAGGAGCGTTTCGCGCGCTGGGATTGCCAAATCTGTTTCAGGACGAACGATTTTCTACTGGCGCGGCGCGCCTGACCAATGCCGCAGTGTTTCAGCAGGTGTTGTCAGAGGCTTATGCGAGCTTCACGACGGATGAGATCTGCGCGCGTCTTGAAGCGGAGGATGTACCCTGGGCGCGCATCAATACGCGCGATCAGGTGATTGATGACCCGCAGATACGTGCCATGGGTGCACTGGTCGAGTACGAACACCCACGCGCTGGCCGGGTGCGACAACCCCGTCCACCGGGACAGTTTCAGTCGACGCCTGCGACACTGCACCGTCCGTCGCCCGATCTAGGTGAACATACCGATGAAGTACTGTGTGAACTTG
>CAMDVY010000178.1 GCA_945878745.1 Klebsiella pneumoniae
GTCCATGGTCGCCTGGATGCGGTCCATGGCTCTATCGAGTGCCGCACTGAACTCCATCGCGCTCTGGTAGCGATCCTTCATGTCCTTGGCTGTGCCCTTCAGAATCACGCCTTGCAGCTCTTCGCTGATTTTCGCGTTGAAGGAGCGCGGCATCGGCATGGGATCTGACAAGCTCTTCAACACTACGGCCATCGGAGTATCAGCTTCAAACGGGGTGTGGCCCGTCAGCATCTCGAACAGCACGACACTGAGCGCATAGATGTCTGTAGGTGGACCAACGTCCAGAGCCTTGGATTGCTCTGGCGCCATGTACGCGGGCGTACCGATCAAGTGCCCGGTCTGGGTAAGCTTGGCGTCGCTGGTGATCAGTTTCGCGATACCGAAGTCCATCAGGACCGGGCGACCCCGCGTATCTACCATGATGTTGTCGGGTTTGATGTCCCGGTGAATCAGTCCCTGATCATGGGCATATGCCAACGCACCGGCGATGGATTTAACCAGCGCTACGCTGCGATCAATGGACATCTCTCCGTCCTTCTTCAGGATGTCCTTCAGGGATCGCCCCTCAACCATCTCCATGACCATGTAATAGCGATCTTCGCTCGCCCCGAAGTCATGAATGCCGACGATGTTTGGATGCTGCAAGCGCGCAACGCCTTGCGCCTCTTTCAGGAACCGGGTCCGAAAGTCCTCGGACAATCCGAGTTCGGGACGGATGAACTTGATTGCCCGATAGACTTCCAGATCTTTATGGAAAGCCTTGTAGACTTCAGCCATGCCACCACGACCAAGACGTTCAGTGATCTGGTAAGGGCCGACAATCTGACATGAAACTCTGCCTTCGTTCAGCATCTTGTTGAGACCTCGATCAGGTCGGTTCTTCTATTGGTTGGTCGCGATCGGGAGATCGCTCCTACGACGCCAGGATTTCCAAATGCCGTAGGAGCGGTCTCCTGACCGCGATGCAGTGTTCTGAATGACCGGGAAATCGCTTCTAATAAAGAAGAGGTAGTCACTGTCAATCCACCACATTGACACGCCATTTGTGGCTGCCCGCAGTGCGCCCGTTCACCATCAGCAACAGCTGGACATCATATGTCCCGACATCCAGTGACTTCATTTGCGGAATGCGCTGCTTGGACTTGAACGTGCCCGCCGTGCGTGCGGCGGTGTTGACGACTTCGCGCTTTACGATCACACCATCGCTTCTGACTTCCACCACTTCTTCGACGGTGATGTTCCGATTGCCGCCGGGCGCTACCACCACCGTGAATGCACCGTTATAGCCCGCATCACGAGAAAATCGTCCCTTACCCTGTTTTTCGTGAACGCTGACCTTCAGGACGTTGATTCTCACTGAACTGCTGCTGGGCGCAGGGTTCTGGGGTTGCGCGCGCCGAACTTCCGGCGCTTGCTGCGCGGGGGGTTGCTGGGAACGTGCTGTCTGATTTGGCGGTGGCGCGGTCCTCACCGGTACCGAAGTATTTCGTTGCGGAGTCGCCCCCGAAGACTGCGTCGACGCTTGTGTTGGCATTGTCGAATCATCACCTACCATGGGTTCGCCCATCGAACCTGGCGCTGGATTGATCACCGTGCCATCGGCCAGCGTCACCGGCCCCCCCATCGGCTGGGTCGTCGGTTGACCCATTTGCTGACCGAGGGGCTGACCCATGCCGATCATGGTTGGATCGGCCAACGAAGAATTGTCTGTTCCGCCCAGCGTCGGTGGCTGCCCACCGATTGGAAAGCCACCTGTACCCTGACCCTGGTTTGGCCAGTCCGTCGACGCAGGCAATTGAGGTGCGGGTTCTGGTGTCGACGGCGAAAAGGCCACCCACACACCGATCAACATCAATGCGGCGACGCCCGCCCCTACGGCAATCTGCTGTGGTCGCATTCGTCGCTTGATTTCAGTTGCGACCGGTCGCATGAGATCCGCCATACCCTGGTTGGGCGCTGGCAGAACGATCGTCTTCGACCGACTCTCATTGCCTTTGATACCTTCACTTTCCACAACATCGGCAAGTGCGGCATCAAATTCTACGGCCGACTGAAAGCGCTCTTCCTTTTCCTTGTGAAGCGCACGTTCAACGGTTTCCTGCAGCTTGAGCGGAATTTCGAGATTGGTGACTTCCCGCAAATGCGGTGGCTGTTTTTCCAGGTGCGAGCGCAACAACTCGAATTCGCTATCACCCTGATAGGGCAACTGACCGCTGAGCAGTTCGTACAGCACGATACCCAGCGAATACAGGTCCGTGCGTTGATCGACTTGTTTGCCGAGAATCTGTTCCGGCGCCATGTAAGCAGGTGTACCCACCATGCTGCCGGCACGAGTCATGCGTGTACCGCCGATGAGATGAGCAATCCCGAAATCAAGCACTTTGACCATGCCGCGCTGATCCAGCATCAGGTTGCCTGGTTTGATATCCCGATGCACAACGCCCTGTTCGTGCGCATAACCAAGACCATGGAGCGCATCCCTGATCATGGAAACCGCGTCTCTGTAGGCCAACTGTCGACCATCGCGGGACTTGCCACTGAACTGGATGCCGTCGATGTACTCCATGACCAGGAACAGTCGTTCGTCCGATGTAAAAAAACGGTAGACAGTGGCGATGTTGGGATGGGACAGCTTGGCCAGGGTACGAGCTTCATTGCGAAAACGCGTCGTAACCTCCTCGAGATCGGCAAGTTCAGGCCGTACACACTTGATCGCCACGTCTCGCTGCAATTCGAGGTCCAGGGCTCGATAGACTTCGCCCATTCCTCCGCCACCGATGCGGGAAAGAATCTTGTACTGGTCAATGGTTGTGCCGATCATCAGACATCGCTTCCTGTTGCGCATTGCGCTCGTGCCAACCAGTCCTCCAGCCGACACAGAACCCTGCCTTCCTGAACTTTTCGTTCATTCCCGGTTGATGCTACCAAATCGGATGCGGATACTCAGTGATCAATCGTCAGGTTCTACGTCCATGTCCGATCTCGTCGGTACAACCATTGGTCCCTACCAGATCACTCAGCGGTTGGGACGGGGCGGCATGGCGGATGTGTACAAGGCTTTTCACCGTGAGCTTTCGATCCATCGGGCCATCAAGTTCATTCGGCCAGAATTCGTCACGTCCGACGACTTTCGTGCCCGGTTCCAGCAGGAAGCCCAGGGTGTCGCGCGCCTACGGCACCCGAACATCGTGCAAATCCACGATTTTGGTGTCAGCGACGGACATTTTTACATGGTCATGGAGTTCCTCGAGGGCGGGACACTCAAGGAATTGTTGCGAACAACCGGTCGCGCAACGCCATCCATGGCGGTGAACATCGTCAAAGGTGTGGCTGAAGCGCTCGAATACGCCCACTCCCGCGACCTCATTCATCGGGACATCAAACCGGACAACATCATGATCGACCTCGAAGGTCGACCCGTACTGATGGATTTCGGAATCGCCAAGCTGCTAACGGCCAGCACGCAGCTCACCCAGACCGGCACAGGTATCGGAACACCCGCCTACATGGCACCCGAACAGGCCAGAGGGGAGCCGGTGAGTCCAGCGACAGACATCTACGCGCTGTCGATCGTACTTTTCGAGTTGTTGACCGGGCAGGTGCCCTACGACGCGGACACCCCCATGGCCATCATGCTGAAAGCGCTGAGTGACCCTCTCCCCATGCCCCGCAGCTTCAACCCGGACATCAGCGAAGCATTGCAAGGGGTCATCCTCAAAGGTACGGCAAAAGCACCAGAAGCACGCTATCGGAGTGCGGTGGAGTTCATTGCCGCACTGGACAGTGCGATCAACGAGAAAACCACTGATAGAACCGCACCACCGGCACCGGCCCTCGTCGATATCGCTTCAAGCATCAAATCAGCAAATACTGGAAACACCGCAGCCATCAGCTGGCTGATCGCCATCGCCATTGGTGTCGCTGCTGTTATCGGTATCTGGACCCATCGAACCGCCGAAGTGTCACCTGTTGAAGTTCCCACCGCAGTGGCTCCAGCGAACAATCGGTCCGGACCGAGCGAAGAATCAGCCCTTCAGATCGTTTCTCCAGCCCCTTCGTCAGATACTTCGCAGGCTCCCTCGTCAGAAGCGCCGGTTTCATCAGCGTCCAACAACCCAGTGTTATGGTCACACAATGGCAGTATCACACCGGGGATGGCCATCGACCTGCCTGTTCAACTCGTCGTCGGCGACGTACTGTATTTGCGGGTATTTCAGAACCCCAGTGGCGCGGAAATCGTTCTCAGCACACCGGGAGATCTTGCCGAAGTGTTCCGGGCAGATACCGACTCAGGACCGGCAACCGTCAAGCACGAGGGCGTGCATCACTTGCTTGTTTACGGGACACAGCCCGGAGAATTGAAAGCCACTCTGTATCATTTACGCGAGCCTCAACTGCACGCCGGGAGCGTCTATTTGCAGGACGTGTTCGCCCACACCACCGATCTGCCAGGACAGGTACTGCACCGATACCTCGATCTGAACCAGAACTCGGTGATTCGCTTCAATCTGATTCGCAGCGCGGTCCCAACCGACTTCATCCTGGTAGCCCCGGACGAGCGCTCCCAGGTGCTTTCAACCCGCGAATCTACCGGACCGATAAGTATTCCGGTATCCGGCGTACATAGTTTTTATGCCGATCCGGAAGGGTCGGCATTGGCTGACTTTGAAGCGAGTTTCGAAGAAGTGCCTTCAGTTCCCTCTCCGAAGAGTTAGGGAACATCAGGATTTGGCGCGCGCTCAGGGCTTCTGCTGCCAGGCGCCACCAACGAAGATGAACCCACCAATTTCCGTGCGTTCGATAGCCTTTTTTCCAGCCAGTGCTTCAACCTGCTCACGCGTCAGACCATTCGCCGCAGCGATACGCTCGTACTCAGCGCGGCGCTGATCGTTGACGGTCTGAACCAGCGTGGTGACATCGGCCGCCGGTGTTGCCTCGACAAAACCGATGTAGCCATCTTCACGTTCACCCACTACACCGGCGACCTTGCTTTCGCCAAGGTCGGCGGCCCAGACAAACGACGACGTCAGCAGCATGGCTGCGAAAACCAATTTCGATAGTTTTTTCATGTGCTTCTTCCTAAAACAGTCCACTGTCTTTGCTGAACAGACCGTCGAGTTCACGATCTACCTTCACGAGGATCTCGTGTTTGATATTGACGTTCAGATTGATCGTGATCGGCTCGTCGGTGGCAACTTTCACCGTTGGTGTGCATGCCGACAGGCCGAGCAGCCCTGCCAACAACCACGCAGGCGCTTGTGATCCAGCGACGCGGATCCGTCGGGCCAAAGGCCTTCCCCTGCATCCAGTCATTGTGTGACTCCTTGTTGGACTCTTTTCTCAACGCGTTTTTCAACACGTTCGTTTACTTCGTCCTGCAGTCTGAGTGAGGCCAGCAGGGTAGGCAAGTTCTCGCTGATGTTCAGGTTGTAGTGAATCGGTCGCCCTTTTTCGATCTTCGCGTTTCGTCCGCGAAGCCGAATGGCTGCGAGCAGATCGCCTTTCACATCGTAATCGAGATCGGCTTCCAGGGTTTCATACTGGAAATCCTCCAGCGCACGCAAGGCAAAATCCAGCCCGGGTTGATTGACGGATTGTGCGAGACTCGACGCCAGGCGAATGACACCTGCACTGGTGTTACGCAGAGTGCCGCCCTTCACCGTGATGACGTCATCCACAATGTTCACTGGAATCTGGCCATCGAGCCTGCCTTCTCCATAAAGATCCTTGCCTTCCAGAGCAAGTACAGCGCCAAGATCCAAGCCATGCAGATCGACTTTCAAGGTTGCGTCACCACCAGCCATGTCATAGGCAAACGGAGCAATGATAAACGCACCACCCAGCAGCTTGCCGTTGGTTGCGGAGAGATTGACGAGGTCACCACGCATGGAAATTTCCGTGCGGATTTCTGTTATCGGAACGCCTGGATCAACGCTCGCCAGGCTCACATCGGGGAGATCCGCATGCACCGTCGAATCCTTGAGGAGCTTGACCACCACTGTACTGGAGACGCCGTTGAGCACCATATCGTCATAGGTTAGGCGGCCATTCTTGAATGTGCCCTGAACATTCGTGGTCAGTGCCTCACCCTGGAGCCGACCTTCCAGATTGCCAGCAAACGTCCCACCGACGACATCATATTCAGATTGCATACCCAGCGTGGACACCAGTAGCGGCCGTCTGACAACCCAGTTCAGAGGGCCTTTGAAACGCCAGTCGTCGAACGTATCATCCACCGCCACATGCAGTGGAATGGACTGACCCTGCAACGCCACGTTTACGTCAGCGGTGTAGCCTGCCCCGTCTGTCCGACCCTTGCCCTCAAGCGACAGGGCATTGATCAGCACCTTCGTTTCATAGTCCTGCCAGTTCAGGTCTCCTTTGCTCGTCATGGAGAAAACGAGCGGATCTGCGGTGTCGAGCGTCATGCTGAACTCTGGTGACTTCCACAATAACGTGGTGCCATCGTCCTGCTGATGGACTTCAAACGGTGTGGCAGATACCTTCCAACGCT
>CAMDVY010000179.1 GCA_945878745.1 Klebsiella pneumoniae
CGCCGAATTCCAGGCGCCACCCACGGTGTCGTTCTGACAACGGTGTCGTTCTAACACACACTCTCAAGTGGACTTCTTCAAAGCTCAGGACGTTGCCAGACGCAAGACCTGGCAACTCAGCCTGTTGTTCGCCGCCGCCATCGTCGCACTGGTGATTCTTACCAATGTCTTTATCGCGTTTGCCGGCCTGTTCATGTCTGGCACACCAGGTGCCGTGTCGCTGACGGAAGATTCGACGACCGTGCTGACCGGCATTCCGTTCGAAACCTGGGGCTGGATCACCTTTGGTGTGGTCGGCGTTGTTGGCACCGCCAGCCTCTACAAGTACCTGCGCCTGCGCGGCGGCGGGAGGGTTGTCGCGGAATCATTCGGCGGCCGTCTGCTCACTCGTGATCAAGCGAGTTTCCATGAAAAGCGAGTGCTCAACGTCGTTGAAGAAATGGCAATCGCTTCCGGTGTTTCCGTACCGCCCGTTTATCTGTTGGAAGAAAGCGGCATCAATGCATTCGCTGCGGGGCATTCCCCCGAAGATGCGGTCATTGGTATCAATCGAGGCACCATCGAACTGCTCAACCGGGAAGAGCTGCAAGGCGTTGTCGCCCACGAGTTCAGCCACATCCTCAATGGTGACATGAAGATCAATCTTCGATTGATCGCAGTGCTGCATGGCATTTTGTTCATCGGTTTGTTGGGCCGCCTCTTGCTTCGCAGTTCAGGTAACGCAGGCCGCAAGAACGGCATGCCGCTTCTGGTTTTTGGTCTGGGTTTCGCGGCCATCGGCTACGGCGGGACGTTTTTCGGCAATCTGATCAAGGCGGCGGTCAGTCGTCAGAGAGAGTTTCTGGCGGACGCCGCCGCTGTTCAGTTCACCCGCAATCCCGGTGGCATTGGCTCTGCATTAAAGAAAATCGGTGGGCACTTCACCGGATCGAGCATCGACAACACCAACGCGCATGAAGCGAGCCATCTTTTTTTCGCTGCCGTCGCGCCTTCGTTCATGCGTTTCCTGTTCGCCACTCATCCACCATTACCGGAACGCATCCGCGCGATTGATCCACGATGGGATGGGAACTTCCCGGTTGTGACACCACTGTCGGGAGAAGCCGATCAAAGGGACGACGGCGGGATTGTCGCAAGTGCGTCGGTCGCCTCGTTTGCCGGATCAGAGCATATGGCTGAATCCATCGTCGCGAGCGTTGGAAATCCGGATGACGGCGCGGTCCTGCGCGCCCGGGAACTGATTACGCTGGCTGGCAACGCCCTGACCCAAGCCGCACATGAGGCTTTCCCTGCCACCGCGTTGATGTATGCCTTGCTGTTGTCGCCCGATGAAACAACACGATTGCTGCAACTGGGGCAGATCGCGAAAAAATCTTCACGCGGTGTTCGCGAGGAGACCGTGCGATTGCACGACCTGTTGACGATGGTTGATCACGTCCAGAAAACACTGCTGCTCGATCGCGCAGTACCGGCGCTGAAGACGCTCTCCACGTCGCAGTACCGGAACTTCGTACAGCAGGTTGGTGATCTCGTGAACATGGACCACCGAATCGATCTCTTCGAGTGGATGACGAGCCTGAAACTGATCAAGGATCTCTCGCCTCACTTTCTTGGTAACCCGGCTGTTCGAGTTCGCTTCAAGTCATTGAGTCACGTACGTGCTGATCTGCTAGTCTTGCTCGCCTCTCTGAGTGGCATCGGCAATGTTTCGGGCGCGGGTCGCACAGCAGCCTATGTTGAAGGTCTGCGGGTCGCCGGATTTGAATCTGCCGAAATGCCGGAGAAGGAACCTGATTTTTCGGCAATCAACAACGCGATGTTTCGGCTGCGATCGCTGGCGCCACTGCAGAAACCAAAAGTGCTCAAAGCCGCGGTGGCGACGCTGATTTTTGAACAACGACTGGAAACCAACGAGGCTGCTCTCTTGCATCTGATCGCCGGCGCACTCGACTGTCCATTACCACCGGTGGCTGCACATGGCGGCGCGTAGACAACTGGCTTCACTCGACCTCGGTTCCAACAGCTTTCATCTGCTGGTGGTCAACGTGCGCGATGGTCACCTCAAAGTGGTCGACAAATATCGCGAGATGGTTCGGCTGGCAGCAGGACTGGGACCGGATGGCAATCTCGATGCACAAACAGAATCGCGTGCGCTGGACTGTCTGGAAAGACTGGCAGAGCGCGTGCGCGGCCTGCCAGAAGAAAACGTACGCATCGTCGGCACCAGCGCCCTGCGACAAGCCAAGAACTCGGCGCAGTTCATTGCCAAAGCGGCCCAAATCCTCGGTCATCCCATCGAACTGATCGGCGGCCGTGAAGAAGCACGGCTGATCTATCTTGGGGTGTCACACAGCCTCGAAGATAACGCAGATCGTCGCCTGGTCATCGACATCGGTGGTGGCAGCACCGAACTCATCCTCGGCCGCCACTTCGAACCCGAAGAGATGGAGAGCGTTCACATGGGCTGTGTGGCCATGTCGAATCAGTGGTTTCCGAATGGTCATATCGGCAAGCGTTCTTTCGAACACGCCGTTAACCTGGCACGACAGGAACTTGAACCCGTCAGCTACATGTTTCGGCGCGCCGCCTGGGAAACTGCAATCGGTGCTTCCGGATCCGTACTGGCCATCGATGAAATTCTGACCGGTCAAGGGTACAAACCCGGCATCATCACCGCCGATGGGCTGCAGTGGTTGATCGGCACATTGATCGAGGCCAGGCAGATCGAGCTGGCAAACCTGCCGCAACTCTCCGCAGAACGAGCCCCGGTTTTCTGCGGCGGTGTGGCCATCCTGGCAGCGATCTTTGCGGAGCTTGATATCGAGTACCTGCATGCTTCGACCGGCGCGTTGCGGGAGGGCCTGATCTACGATCTGATCGGACGTGTACACAAAGCCGATATTCGAGAAGCGACGGTTGCAAACCTCCGCAACCGCTACCACGTCGACGCCGGACACGCGGATCGTGTTCGAGAGCTTGTCATGTCAATGTACAAGCAGGTGGCATCCGTCTGGAAGATCAAGGACGACGATGACGAGGCACTGCTTCGATGGGCTGCTGATCTGCATGAAATAGGAATGGATGTCTCCCACAGCCAGTACCACAAACATGGTGGTTACCTCGTCTTCAACATGGACATGCCAGGTTTCTCGAAGCGCGATCAATCGCGCCTGGCCTCGCTCGTACGGGCCCATCGCCGCAAGATTCAGCTCGGCTTCTTCGACGCTGAAGACAGCGCCAGTCTGCTGCGCCTGACCGTGCTGCTGCGTCTCGCCGTCGTCCTGCGAAGATCGCGCATCGACGAGCCGCTGCCAAAGATCAATCTGAAAGCAAGCGATACCTCGCTCATCGTGCGCCTGCCCAAGGGTTGGTTAAACGCCCATTCCCTCACCCGCCTGGACCTCGAGCAGGAGTCCGGCTTTCTGGAGCATGTGCCGCTCAACCTCGTCATCGAAGAGGTCTGATTTTTCCAGACGTTTTTCCAGACGGACACACATCCTGGTTTTCTTCCACCCAGACGGACATTCCATCCAGGCGGACACACCATACAGGCGGACACACATCCTGGCTTTGCCGCCGACAAAACCGACGAAAAACTGGTTTGGACGTTCGAGCACACGTGTCTGGGTCAATTTCCTTCTGCGCTTTCCGAACCCTTCGCTTTAACCATGCACCTGGCCGCGGATACTTCTTCCATGGCTACTCCACGAAAATTACTGGTCGATCCAAACGTCCCGCTGTTCTACCACGTGGCCTCACGCTGCGTCCGTCGAAGTTGGCTGTGTGGAAAAGACAGGGTCTCGAAAAAGAACTTCAGTCATCGCAAACAATGGTTGATCGATCGAATCCGCTTTCTGGGGCAGTTCTTCGCAGTGGAAGTTCATGCTTACGCCATCATGAGCAATCACTTTCATATGGTCCTTCGTTACGACCCGTTGGCCCACTTGAAATGGACTGACGAAACCGTGGCTGATCGATGGCTGGCTGTGAGTCCACCGAGATTCTGGACGGGAGAGATCGACGCAGAGGCGATTCCTGAGGCAAAGCGGCTCCTCCTCGCAGATGCGAACCGACTGCAACACGTGCGTACTCAACTTGGATCGATGTCCACTTTCATGAAGCATCTAAAGCAGCCCATCGCCCGGCGTGCGAATCAAGAAGATCGCTGCAAAGGTCATTTCTTTGAACAGAGATTCTACTCAGGCGCATTGCTCAGCGAGCGGGCGATCCTCACTGCGATGATCTACGTCGACATCAATCCGATACGCGCCAAGATCGTCGAGAGTATTGAACAGTACAAGGAGACTTCGATCGCCGAACGTCTACAAATAGTCGAGAGCACACCTGAAGCGCTTGAGGCGGCCCTCGCACCGCTGGTCTCGGGCTTGGAAGACGCCGAACCTGTGGTGAAGATCACGGTGCGAGCATATGTCGAGCTGGCAAGGTCCATGGCCAGCAAGGACCTACCGAAACAAGGCACTTCCGAGCAGTTGCGCTGGCAACAGGACATCGCAACGCTGTCGAGGAACCAACGCGCCTACGGGCCTTCCCATCTTATTGAATCCTGGCTCGCTTCTCGCGGTATGCGCCGGCTCGAGACCCCGATTTCGGAATAGCCACCAACCTGTTAGCCCGCTCGACTGCCGTTTGACATCGACGGTGTCGCGAGCGGGTCCCCGACCCGCCGCGCTGCTCCACGTTCTGGCTTGCGCCTCTCTGCTCATCGAAATCGTGTCAGGTGAGTCTTGCTCAGCTCGCGAAATCAAAGTCAACTCAGTGCAGTCCAAAAAAAAGATCTCTGGACGCTGTCGTGCGTGTCCTTCCAGATTTTCGGTCTTTGGATTTGGCAGCCGTCTGTGTCCATCTGGATTATGATCAACACGTGAAGGACAACATCTACCAGCAACCACAAAACCACCTGGTCGACTTCGCTTTCGATCAGCGTGTCGTCAACGTCTTCCCGGACATGATCCGCCGCAGCGTGCCGGGCTACGAGCTGGTGGTGCCGCTGTCCGGTTTGATGGCTGCGCGCCACATTCACAGCGGCGATCGCGTATACGACCTGGGGTGCTCTCTGGGCGCGACCACACTCGCCGTATTGAGTCAGCTCGGCGATACACCGTGCGAAATCCTCGGTGTGGATCAATCGGCATCGATGCTCTCGCGTGCTCGCGAACTGGTGACTGATCCACGCGTAAAATTCATCGAAGCCGATGTCACAACCCTCGACTTCCTGCCTTCTCGAGTTGTCCTGTCCAATTGGTTACTGCAGTTCGTTGATCCGCAGCAACGGCTGCCACTACTGACAAAAATTGCCAGATCGTTGGACGGCGGCGGCTACCTGCTCCTAGCCGAAAAAATTCGCTATGACGATCCCGCAATACGGTCGTTTATGGAGGACACACACCACGCCTTCAAAGCGGCCAACGGCTACAGCAATCTCGAAATCAGTCAGAAACGCAACGCACTCGAAAACGTGATGATCGTCGACACGGAAACCACCCACCTTGACCGACTGCACGCAGCCGGCTTCAGCCAGATCACCGTGTGGTATCGCTGTCTGAACTGGATTTCCTTTCTGGCCCAAACATCAGAGGCATGAGAGACATGAAGGCAAACGCTTTCATCACCGCCGAACTCGTTCGCCTGGGTGAATACCTGCCAGAGTGGGACAGCCTGTACCCGACTCCCCTTGCCAGATTTTCTCCATCCTTTCACGGCGACCAAAGTCGCTGGCTAAGTGCCATCAACGACTTGCTCGTCGAAGGATGTTCGGAAGCCGCTCTCAGAAAACTGATGCCCTGGCGCAAAGGTCCGTGGTCATTCGGTGACCTCACCATCGACACCGAATGGCGTTCCGACTGGAAGTGGGCACGCCTGGAACCACACCTGAGCTCGCTCTCCGGGAACCGCGTACTGGATGTCGGTTGTGGCAATGGATACTTCGGAGGGCGGCTGTTGGAAGCCGGGGCCGAAGCCGTCGTCGGCATCGATCCAACCCTGCTCTACTGCATGCAGCATGTCGCTGTTGCAGCGATCCAGGGAATTTCCAACAACTGGGTTCTGCCGCTCACTCTCGAAGAAGCACCGCGGCAATCGTGCTTCGGTACCGTCCTGTCCATGGGTGTGATCTACCACCGGCGAGACCCCATCGATCACGTGCATCGCCTGTTTGATTGCACCATGTCAGGTGGAGAAGTTGTGCTCGAATCACTGATCATGACCGGTGATCGGAACCTGCATCCTGCGGGCCGATACGCCCGCATGCGCAACATTCACGTGATCCCCACCACCACCCAGATGATCGAGTGGCTCAAACAAGCCGGCTACGTCAATGCCCGTGTGGTGGACATCACACCGACCACACAGGAAGAACAGCGCTCAACAGACTGGATGCGCTTTGAGTCACTGCAGGAAGCATTGGACCCACGCGAGCCCATGCATACCGTAGAAGGTCACCAGGCACCCGTCCGCGCCATCGT
>CAMDVY010000180.1 GCA_945878745.1 Klebsiella pneumoniae
CCTATCTGGTTGTTGACGATGATGTGGATCGTGCCGCCAGTGCGATAACCCCGCGTCTGCGACATCTGGAATGTTTCCATGACCACGCCCTGGCCCGCAAACGCCGCATCCCCATGCACGATGATGGGAACAACTTCGAGTCCCTGCACATCACCGCGACGGTCTTGACGGGCTCGAACGGATCCTTCAACAACAGGTGCAACGATTTCCAGATGCGAGGGATTGAATGCCATGGCCAGGTGCATCTCGCCACCCGGGGTCATGATGTTGGTCGAAAAACCCTGGTGATACTTCACATCACCGCTGCCCTGCAACGGTGCCGCCTTGCCATCAAATTCTGCAAACAGCAAGGAAGGATTTTTGCCAAGAATGTTAACGAGCACATTCAGCCGCCCACGGTGTGGCATGCCTAGTACTGCTTCCTTCACGCCGTGCCCGCCCAGTCGCTGCAACAACGCGTGCAAACTGGGGATCAGGCTCTCAAGCCCTTCAAGGCCAAACCGTTTGGTTCCGGGATATCGGCTGTGCAGGTATTTTTCCAGCCCTTCGGCGGCGGACAGACGTTCCAGCAACATCCGCTTTTCGGCACTGGAATAAACCGGTCTGGAACGAACCCGCTCCAGCCGTTGTTGCACCCACATCTGTTCACCGGCATCGACGATGTGCATGAACTCGGCGCCGACCGAACCGCAGTAGGTAGCCTCGAGTACGGTCAAAATCTCCCGAAGGTTGCCCCGCTCTGCAGGAAATTCGAGCGTACCGGCATCAAACATTTCGTCAAAGTCGGCAGGTGTCAGGCCGTGGTAACCGATATCGAGTATGGGCATGACATGGCGTGACATGAGCCCCAATGGATCGAGGTTCGCCTTCATGTGTCCGCGACGTCGGTAGGCGGCAATGAGATCAGCCAGATACATCTGCTTGATCTCATGTGCACTCTGGATATCTGCGGAGACTTTTTCCGGCCTCGCCTTCAGACGGTTCCTGCCCACCCGTTCGAAGTGCGCGATGACGGCGCGGTGAGGTGTTTCCCCATGTACCGCACCGGCCACGTGTGGCAGTTGATTGAAATAGGCGCGCCACTCCGGCGATACCGAATTGGGATCGCTGAGGTAATTTTCGTAGATGGACTCGACATACGCGGAATTAGTGCCCGCCAGGTGCGAGCTCCTGCGCATGCGTTCGTTGTAAGTATCCAAAGCGTCTGCTCCTGACCCTTCAACTACTGTAGTCAAGAACCTGAGTTATTTGCGTGACATCGGCGCAATCCTGCTCCGATTCCTCCGCATCAGGTTCCTTGCTGCATCAACATGGTGCGGATCTTGCCGATCGCGCGAGTTGGGTTTAGTCCCTTCGGACACACGCTCACACAGTTCATGATGCCTCGGCAGCGAAACACGCTGAACGGATCATCCAGCTTGGCCAAGCGCTCAGCCGTCGCCGTGTCCCGCGAATCAGCCAGGAACCGATACGCCTGCAGCAGACCAGCCGGACCAATGAACTTGTCCGGGTTCCACCAGAACGAAGGGCACGCGGTCGAGCAGCACGCACACAGGATGCACTCATAGAGGCCATCCAGCTCTTCCCGATCCTTGGGTGACTGCAAGCGTTCCTGAGCAGGCGCAGGCTTGTCATTGATGAGAAATGGATCGATTTTCCGGTACGCACGATAAAACTGGGTCATGTCGACCACGAGATCGCGCACCACCGGCAATCCTGGCAGGGGCCGCAGGATGAGTTTGCCACCCTTGGCCACTTCCGAAACAGGCGTGATGCAAGCCAGGCCGTTTTTGCCATTCATGTTCACGCCATCGGAGCCACACACCCCTTCACGACAGGAGCGTCGATAGGAAAAGGTCGGGTCCTGCGCTTTCATGAGCTCCATGACATCGAGCACCATGAGGTCCTTGCCTGCGGGCAGGTCGACACTCATGGTCCGCATCTGCGGTACTTCATCGACGTCCGGGTTGTATCGGTAAACGCTGACTTGCATGGTTAGTACTTCCGTTCCATCGGCTCGAAGGCCGGCATGGTCTTGGGTGCAAAGTTGACGGCGCGCTTGCCCACGCGCTTTTCGGCTGGGAAATACATGGAGTGACAGAGCCAGTTCGTGTCATCCCGGGACGTGTAATCATCCCGCGCATGAGCGCCGCGACTTTCCTTGCGCACTTCAGCCGCGATGGCCGTCGCTTCGGCAACTTCGAGCAGGTTGTCGAGTTCCAGTGCTTCGAGCCGTGCCGTGTTGAATGTGTTCGACTTGTCGGACAGATAACCACGACCGACACGCTCACGCAGTTCAGCGAGTTTCTGGATGCCCATCTGCATGTTCTTCTCAGTGCGGAACACCCCGAAGTTGTTCTGCATGGTGGTCTGCAGTTCTTTTTTGAGTACCGCGACTGACTCACCCGCTGACGTGGACTGGTTCCAGCGATTGAGCCGTGACATTGCCTGCTCAAGGTCCGAGTCACTGGCGTTGCGATAGCTCACCCCGGTGCGCACCACTTCTTCGATGTGCTTGCCGGCGGCTCGACCGAACACCACCAGATCGAGCAGCGAGTTGCCACCGAGGCGGTTTGCACCGTGTACGGACACACACGCGACTTCGCCTGCGGCGTAGAAACCCTCAACAGGACGGTCTACACCGTCTGCGCCCTGTGTCAGTGCCTGACCGCTCACCTGGGTCGGCACACCACCCATCATGTAATGACAGGTTGGTACGACTGGAATTGGTTCCTTGACCGGATCCACGTGGGCGAAGGTCTTTGCCAGTTCGCAGATACCCGGCAACCGCGAGTTGAGAACATCGGCACCCAGATGATCCAGCTTGAGCAGCACATGGTCACCCTCCGGGCCAGCGCCTCGACCTTCGAGAATCTCGATGATCATCGAGCGCGCCACCACGTCCCGACCGGCCAGGTCCTTCGCAGTCGGCGCATACCTCTCCATGAACCGCTCGCCATTCTTGTTGATCAGGTAGCCACCCTCACCACGACACCCTTCCGTGACCAGAGTACCGGCACCGTAAATGCCGGTGGGATGGAACTGCCACATTTCTATATCCTGCACGGGAAAACCAGCCCGCAGAGCCATGCCTACGCCATCACCAGTGCACATCAATGCATTGGTGGTGCTGGCATAGATTCTGCCTGCGCCACCGGTCGCAAAGACCGTCGCCTTGGACTGCACAAAAACGACTTCTCCGGTTTCCATCTCAATGGCAACCACACCTACGACGACCCCGTCCTGGTTTTTTACCAGATCAACCGCAAACCACTCGTTCAGGAACGTCGTGTTGGCTTTGACGTTGGCCTGGTAAAGCGTGTGTAACAAAGCATGTCCCGTGCGGTCGGCAGCTGCACAGGTTCGCGCTGCCTGGCCACCTTCACCAAAATTCTTCGACTGCCCACCAAACGGTCGCTGATAGATGCGACCCGCATCGGTTCGCGAAAACGGCAACCCCATATGCTCAAGTTCGAACACCGCCTGCGGCCCTTCGCTGCACATGTATTCGATCGCATCCTGGTCACCGATGTAGTCCGACCCCTTGACGGTGTCGTACATATGCCAGCGCCAGTCATCGTTCGGATCATCACTGGCGATCGCGCACGTAATACCACCCTGTGCCGAAACGGTATGCGACCGGGTCGGGAACACTTTGGTGATAACTGCAGTTTTCAAACCCGACTGTGCCAGTTGAAGTGCCGCGCGCATGCCCGCACCGCCACCGCCAACGATGACGCCGTCGAATTCCATCTTCCTGATTTGCGCCACTACAGACTCCAGACCAATTGAATCGCCCACACGAGGTAAACGAAGAGAATTCCGAGGCAGCCCATCTGATAGATGAACCGCAAGGTGGTTGCGCTTTTGCCGATATGGGCCGGCAGCAAATAATCCGTACCCACCGTCCACAAACCGATCCACGCATGAGCGATGGTGGATAACACTGCAGCGGTCGTGAACAACTGCATGCCAAAACCACCAAAAAAGGCGGTCAAGCCACCGTGATCGAGGGACGGATTACCGAAAAAGAACAGAGTCACCACCACAGCATAGACACCAATGATGACTGCGGTGATGCGCTGGATGATGAAGTCGGCAAGCCCGGACCGGGCAAACGAGGTTGCATTGGCTACCATAACCAGACTCCCAGCAGCACTGCATCGACAAGGGTAAGAACGATCACCGCTATAGAAGCGCCAAACGACGCAGGCACGGTGTCACCAATATGAAAATCCAGCAGGATATGTTTGATGCCAGCCAGCAGGTGGTACACCAGCGCCACCAGCGTCGCCCACAACAGGAACGTGGCAAATCCGCCGGCATTGATCAGTGTCCTGGCGTCGGCAAATCCCTCTGGGGATGACAATGCGATGTCCGCGAGATAGATCAACAGGCCGACACCTGCCAGCAGCAACACCCCTGTCACACGGTGTGTGATCGAGGCCAGGGCAGCCAATGGAAATCGGAACGCAAACAGGTTCAGGTTGACCGGCCGATTCATTTTATCGGTGCTCATGGGGCTTTTGTTCTTCCTCTGTTACGAGTAATCGGTTACCAGGTTGCCTTTTCAGCAACCTGTCTGGCAGTTCGGCTCAACAACATGGCGCCACCACTGCTGGAACAGACTGGATCAGACATGTGCGCGCCAGCATGCTCCTGCCTGACGCGCCAATGCTACAGTTTCCGGTCCTGGCCCCCTCTGCTCAGGGCGGCGCAATTCTAATGGGGCTTGCGCGCCCATGTCATCCGGCGCGAGTGACTTCTCGACAAACTGATGCTCGAGGCTGAACTATGCTCATGAGGGCTTCCAAACGCTCGACACGTTGACACTGTTTGTGCGCCCCCACATAGTCTCGCCGCTATCCGGCCACAGAGCCGGGGGGACGGACAAAAAGCAATTCAAGCGGAGGAAGCATGGCGCCCAAGCCGACCAAGTACGCACACCTGCAGATCGACGGCGAAAATCAGACTATTGACCTGCCGATCTACCAGGGATCCGAAGGCACGCCGGTTATCGACATCGCCAAGCTCGGCGCTGCCGGCTACTTCACGTACGACCCAGGGTTCGTTTCCACTGCTGCCTGCAACTCGGACATCACCTACATCGACGGTGACAAGGGAATTCTGCTACACCGCGGCTACCCCATCGAGGAACTCGCGGAAAGCAGCAACTACCTCGAGCTGTGTTACCTGCTCCTGAACGGCGAACTGCCAAATCCGCAGCAGAACGCCGAATTCGTCAAGATCATCAAGCGCCATACCATGGTGCACGAACAATTGGCGTTTTTCTTTCGTGGTTTTCGACGGGACGCCCATCCCATGGCCATCATGTGCGGAGTAGTGGGTGCCCTCTCGGCGTTTTATCACGACAGTCTCGACATCGAGAACCCGGAGCATCGCCGCATCACTGCGCACCGGCTCATCGCCAAGATGCCAACCATCGCCGCCATGTGCCACAAATATGCCCAGGGACAACCATTTATCTATCCGCGCAACGACCTGGACTACGGCGCGAACTTCCTGCACATGATGTTTGCAACGCCGTGTGAAGAGTACAAGGTCAGCCCGACGCTGGCCCGCGCCATGGACAAGATCTTCCTGCTGCACGCCGATCACGAGCAAAACGCGTCGACCTCCACGGTACGCCTGGCCGGCTCAACGGGCGCCAATCCCTTCGCCTGCATCGCTGCTGGCATTGCAGCACTCTGGGGTCCTGCACATGGTGGCGCCAATGAAGCCGTACTGAAGATGCTCGATGAGATTGGCGATGAAAGTAACATCGACGAGTTCGTCAGAAAGGTGAAAGACAAGGACAGCGGTGTGCGCCTCATGGGGTTTGGGCATCGTGTCTACAAGAATTACGACCCACGCGCCAAGGTCATGCAGCAAACCTGCAAGGAAGTATTGGCAGAGTTGGGTGTCGACAACGACCCACAGTTGAAACTGGCACAACGACTGGAACGAATTGCTCTCGAAGACCCGTACTTCGTCGAACGCAAGCTCTACCCGAACGTCGACTTCTACTCAGGGATCATTCTCAAGGCCATTGGCATCCCGGTAGAGATGTTCACGGTCATTTTCGCCACGGGACGCACACCGGGCTGGATATCCCAGTGGAACGAGATGATCAGCGAGTCGTACAAGATTGGCCGACCGCGCCAGCTTTATCAGGGGGAGAAGCAGCGTAAATATGTGGCTATCGGCAAACGATAGCTGACGGCGGGATCGCGGTCGGAGACCGCTCCTACAAGGCACGTCAACGCGACTATTGTGGGATCGCGGTCGGAGACCGCTCCTACGAGGCACGTAGACGCGACGATTGTAGGAGCGATCTCCTGATCGCGAAAGCCCGATTTGTCCATCTGCTCTGCTGTTTACTCACCTTCCGCCTTCCGGGCCTCACTCCGGACATACTCGAAAACCGACTTCAACTCGGTTTCTGACAAATCATCAAACAC
>CAMDVY010000181.1 GCA_945878745.1 Klebsiella pneumoniae
CGATGCCCAGGGCCGAACTTCGGTGTGCATCTGATTGAGACCGACCAGGGCCGCGGTCACGAGCATCGTTGCCGCCAGTTCATAGAGCGCAACTGGCAACGTCTGCTCAAACAAAAATTGTGCAGCGATGATGAAGTAGCACAGAAAGATCACCACCACCGCGTCCCTTCTCGTTTTCATCTCAACCAGCTTGAATGCAAAAGCGAGGATCAGCATGGAGACAAAAACTTCGAGACTGAGCGCCGTGGCGGCTGAGACAAAAACGCCGAGGGTCCCGAGCACCACAAAAAACGTCTTGACGGCTCGTGATGGATAGCCGATGCGACCTTGGTAAACACGAGTTCGCCACAAACCGCACAACAGGCCCACCACGATGATCCACGGCGAAAGCTGAGCAAAATGTGGCAACACAACTGCAGCTTGCGCAACCATCAACAGCGCCAGCGAGTTGCGCGGAATCTGAAACCCAATCCCGGATGGATTATTCGCGGCCATACAACGCCAGGGCGCGGAGCACCTGCTCGAGATGAGCTTCACCGATTCCGGACTCCATGCGCTGCGACGGCAGATCCAGCCCGAATTCACGCGCCGTACGTGTTGCTTGCAGCGCGTACCCCGTCAGGCACCGAAGCCTGTGCTCGACATCGCCGGAGAGGTCGTCAAACCGCAACCACAGACGCGGCTCGACATAACTCGAGTACCGCTTCACCACCAGATCTCGGCCACCACTTTTCGCATACGACCGCCAGATCACCTGTTTGATCGGGTCACCGGGCGTATATGCCTTGATATCCGTAAAGTCCTCACTGCCTCGCGGATCAACCAGGACTCCTTCATTCCGACGACCAAAACCGGCGCTCGGCAATTCCTGAAACAATGGTTGCGGATAAACAAGTGCGCGCACGTCCAGATCGACCCAGGTCCAGGCCCGCAGCAGACCCAGCGGATAAAAGGTCTCGACCAGCAGTCGTCCTGGATCCAACCATCCCCGCTCCGTCCCGCGGACGTACAGGCTGACGGCATCGGCTTCCCGGGAGTAGATTTCTGCCCACTGTGGAATACCACCTGGCCAGCCGAGCTGAATACCTTCGCGACCACGGCCCTGAGGTCGAATAACGCGAATCGCAAACTCGATATCCTCGCCAACAAAACCGGGACGAACGGAGTGCACTTCGAGGACCAGTCCTGACAAATTACGAAAGGTGTAGAGGATGGTGATCAGGAACATCGAGCCCAGAAGAAATGCGATGGCATAAACCAGACTCGACTGGTAGTTGATTGCCACCAGAACCATGAGGATCAACAAGGCAGCAAAGGCAAATCCGACTTTGCTCGGGAAGATGAAAATATTTCGTTGGGTGAGCGTGATGCTCGACGATGGCGGGATTCGTTTGTCGAGCCAATCGCCAAATCGATTCGACAACACCGATGCCATGGATTAGCCCGGAGTATTCATGAAGGTTCGTCGCGAGGGTGACGAGATGCGTGAAAAGACAGGGTGGCGCGGACTGTAAGGCGCGCAGTCAAACTTCCTAGTACGTCGAGCACCGGGAAGGAGCACGCCCTGTGTTTTTGCGTATATCGGCAGCTGCAGCAGAACATTCATGAACACTCCGGGCTAGATTACATCTACGCTGGCCAGCAACCTCTGGGCCAGTGCACCACCGCCATGCCCGGCAAAATCCGCCGCTTCCCGCAAACGATGTTCGACCACCCCTGGCAACACCGCCTGAACATCTTCAGGCACCACGTGGGAACGATTGTTGATGAGCGCCCAGGCTCGGGCTACATGCAGCAAGGCCAGCGAACCCCGTGGCGACAGTCCGAACGCAAACGCGCCTCCCAGTCGTGTGTGACCAACCAATCGCTGCACATACTCAAGCAAGGGCTCGGATACTTTCACCGCATCTACCGCGGCCTGTATGGCCTGCAGCCTTGGCAGATCGAGGACGGGATCGAGATTGGCCAGGCGAGCTCGCTGATCGCCGCCCCGAAGCAGTTCTCGTTCGGCATCCGGATCCGGATACCCCAGTGTGATACGCATGAGAAAACGGTCGAGTTGAGACTCTGGCAGCGGAAAGGTCCCACCCTGTGTCACCGGGTTCTGGGTTGCGATCACAAAAAAGGGCTGCGGCAAGGGGCGCGTCTGACCTTCGATGGTTACCTGACGCTCTTCCATGGCCTCGAGCAACGCACTCTGACTCTTGGGTGTAGCTCGGTTGATTTCATCCGCGAGTACCACCTGTGCAAACAGCGGACCCGGGATAAATCGCAACCCGCCCGTCTCCCGATCAAAAATCGATGATCCGATGATGTCTGAGGGCAAAACATCGGACGTGAATTGCACGCGGTGGTAGGACAGACCCAAGACCCTGGCCAAGGCTTGCGAGAGCAGGGTCTTGCCCATCCCGGGCAGGTCCTCGATAAGCAGGTGGCCACGCGCAAACAAACAAGCCAGCGCCAGGCGAACCTGCGTGTTCTTGCCGAGGAGGATGCCGTTGAGCGCTGTGGTCGCGGCCACGATGTCATCGTGGACCCGGCCGCGTTCAGGCGTGATTGTGAAGCTCTGGGAAGCTGTTATCCCACTTCTGGTCGGTGTCACTGCGTTGTTTGCTAGCGTCGTTTCGTCGCAACGATAGCCGCTTGAGATAAGAGTCGTCTATGTCACCGGTCACGTAATTGCCGTCGAACACAGAACATTCGAAATGCTGGAGTTCAGGATTGCCTTCGCGAGCGGCTTTCACCAGGTCTTCAAGTCGTTGATAGATCAGCCAGTCCGCACCAATTTCATGGGCAATGGCGTCACTGTCACCGATCATCGCGACAAACTCGTCGGCGGCGGCCAAGTCGATGCCATAAACGTTCGGGTACTTCACAATCGGCGCAGCAGAGGCGACATAAACCTTTTTGGCACCCGCATCACGCGCCATCTGGACGATGCGCGCAATGGTCGTGCCACGCACGATGGAGTCATCCACCAGCAGTACGGTCTTGTCCTTGAATTCAAGCGGAATGCTGTTGAACTTGTAGCGAACACTGCGTTTGCGTTCTTGTTGCCCAGGCATGATGAACGTGCGTGGGATGTACCGGTTTTTCACAAATCCTTCGCGAAATTTGGTATCCAGCCGCTGAGCCAGGGGCATCGCACAGGTGCGGGATGTTTCCGGGATGGGGATGACGACATCGATGTCGTGCTTGCCATCGGGGTAACTTTCGAGGATCTGTTCAGCGAGGTACTCACCCATCCGCAGACGAGCCTTGTAGACCGATACACCATCCATGATCGAATCCGGGCGGGCAAAATAGACATGTTCGAAGATGCACGGCACCAGTCTTGTCCGTTCGGCGCAGATTTGCCGGTGGATATCGCCGGTTTCCGTGATCAACACTGCTTCGCCCGGGGCAACGTCGCCGAGCAGCTCGAAACCGAGCAGATCCAGTGCCACGCTTTCTGAAGCCAGCATGTACTCCGGACCATCGGCATGATGGCGTCGGCCGAGCACCAGGGGTCGAATGCCAAGCGGATCACGAAAACCGATGACGCCAACGCCAACGATGCTGGACACCACCGCATAGGCCCCCTGGCAGCGACGATGCACGCTGGACACTGCACGAAAGATATCGGTGGCGGTCGGATGCAGATGCTTGATCTGAAACAGTTCGTGCGCAAAAACATTGAGCAGCACTTCTGAATCACTGTCGGTATTGATGTGGCGCAGGTCGTCACGAAAAACTTCAGCGCGCAGTCGTTCGGCATTGGTCAGATTGCCGTTGTGACCCAGCGCAATACCGTACGGCGAGTTGACGTACATGGGCTGCGCTTCAGCACTGGACGATGATCCTGCAGTGGGATAGCGCACGTGGCCAATACCGTAGTTGCCACGCAGCCTCTGCATGTGTCGCTCCTGGAACACATCGCGCACCAGGCCGTTGTCTTTGCGCAAGTTGACTCTCGCGCCATCCATGGTGACGATGCCCGCCGCATCCTGGCCACGGTGCTGGAGGACAGTCAGGGCATCATAGAGCTCCTGATTCACATTCGAACGGGCGACGATACCGACGATTCCGCACACGATCAGGTGATCCTTATAAGGATGTATTGCGCATCCGCAGGAGTCACTGGCTAAGCTTCCAGATGAATCCGCGGGTCTGGCCGATCAGAACGAGGACATCATCCTCCATCACCAGCAAATGTTCACGCAATTGTGATGTGCGCCACCACTCGGTTTCGACGGCAAAAGGCCGAATCGCGATCAGGAACACAATACAAACCACCACACCACGACCGGCACCGAACAGAAAGCCCAACAAACGATCCGTACCAGTGAGCCCGGTGCTGGCCACGAGTTTTGCAACGCCCCATTGGATCAGGGATCCCGCAATCAACGTCACGACAAACACCGCGACAAAGCCGATCGCCAGCCCAACCGTGTCGGATCGAATCAGTCCACCGACGGCGTCATTACCAGCGGTTGAGCCCTGTGTGAGCGGAAACCATTCCGTGAAGGTCGGACCAAAGGCCAGCGCCAGCAACACCGCCACCACCCAGGTGACCAGCGATAGAACTTCCTTCAGCAGCCCTCGCATCAATCCCATGACAGCCGAGATCAGAATCGCAATCAATAACGCCAGATCAAAACCCGTGAGCGACTCCATCATGTGGAAAACGCCCTGACGCGTGCATCCGGCGCCTGCCCGGCGGCGAGCTTGCGGCGGATCGCTTCCGCTTCTGAACCGTCCAGGTACGGGCCGACCGCAACTCGAATCATGACCTTGTCATCTTTTTTCACGGCAGAAATGAAGGCATCGTAGCCCGCGTCGCGCAATTCCTGCCGCAGTGCCAGGGCGCGTTCTTCGGAAGAAAAACTGCCAACCTGCACAGCCCATCGCTCGGTGTCACTGTCAGGTTTGGACAAAACGGGCTCGCCCACCTGGGTCCCATGCTCTGTGCTGAAAAAATCTTCATCGACCGACGACTCAAGTTCGGCAATCTTCTCGACGTAGGGATTTTCGGCCAGTGCCGGTGGTGCGGCTGCAGGCAGCAGTGCAACCCTTGGATCCCTGGCGACTTCCGGTATCGCCTTGATCTCGACCGTTGGCAACCCATCACCATCGAACAGCATCGGCAGCACGATGACGAGTATTGCCAGCAGGAAGATCGAGCCGGTGATGCGAAAGCGTTTCGTGTCCTCGTCCACGCAGCAGCCCGTCAGATGAAAGTTGAAGGTTGATCACAGGCAATGAGGCCGAGCACATCCCGTGCAGCGGCCACCAAGGCAAACGATCCAAAGACGAGAATAACACCGTCCGGCGGTACGCGGCTCACGGCTTCCTGAATTGCGGCTTCGACAGAGCCGGCAAGATCGATGCGTGCCCCCCCGGCTGCCCTGATCGCGGCCGCGGTCGTACCCGCGTCCTGGCCACGCGGACCCTCGGTACTGACCGCGATCCAGGCAGGTACCCGCTGCGCGAAAACCGTCGCGAGACCCTGGGAGTCCTTTTCAACCAGATTGCCCAGGATCAGCAGTTTCGGCGCGAGTTGCAGTTGCTGCAGTCGATCGGCAAGAAACTGCGCGCCGTCCGGGTTGTGCGCGATATCAAGAATGAACCGACGACCCTGGTAGTCGATGGCTTCCATACGACCCGGCAGAAACGCCCGACCAACTGCAGCGCGAGCAGCTTCCACCTTCAGATCGATGAGCGCAGCACTGGCCATCACCGCCAGGCCAACGTTGTGGGGGGCGAGCCGAGTGGCGAGTGGTACGCCGTCGATAGCTGCAGCCTGTTGATCCCAGGCACCTCCCCTCAGGTTGATTGTCAACCAGCGTGGATCGTCAGCCACTCTGAAATTCGCTCCGCTGGTTACCACCTGACAATCAAGTTCAGCGGCGGTATCGATCACGCTGACTGGCATATCCCGCCCCAGAACCACGCGTTGATGGCGGCGAAACACACCAGCTTTTTCACGACCGATAAGCTCTCGGGTATCGCCGAGGTACTCCTGATGATCAAGCCCGATACTGGTCACCACTGCGACCTGCGCATCGACAATATTGAAGGCATCCAGCCGGCCACCGAGACCGACTTCCAGAACGGTGGCTTCCACTTGCGCTTCCCGCCAACACCACAGGGATACCAGAGTGGCGTATTCGAAATAGGTCAGCGGTGTATCGCCCCTGCCCGCTTCGACCGTGCAGAAACCTGCACACAGATCCGCATCATCCAGCTGCACCCCATTGATGCGAACCCGCTCATTGAAAACATGCAGGTGCGGACTGTAGCCGGCACCGACACGACGGCCGTGCGCCAGCAACAACTGCTCGCAGCTGACCGTGACAGAGCCTTTCCCATTCGTCCCGGCAACGATGATCGACGGAATCGCCCACGGCAGCAGGCCCATGCGCGTACCCACCAGTTGCACACGCGCAAGACCCATCTCAATGCTGCGCGGATGCACCG
>CAMDVY010000182.1 GCA_945878745.1 Klebsiella pneumoniae
GGGGCAACGAGGCAACTTTTTCAATCCAGTCCTGAAGCGTTGCGCCTGCTGTCGGCAGTTCGGCCTCTGCTTTTCGGTAAGCTTTGTCGACGACAGTGCTGTTCATGAATCCGTAGGTCAGACCGGACGTGTGCGTCATGAGATGGCGAACGGTCATCGGTGTGGACTGAGGCACAACGTCAGTGACCGAGCCGCCGGTCCAGACCGGGGTTGAACGGAACTCCGGCAGAAATTTCGCGACCGGATCATCGAGAAAGAAGTGACCTTCTTCGTAACACATCATGGCTGCGACGGTAGTGACTGCCTTCGTCATGGAGTACAGCCGAACGATGGTCTGCGTGGTGAACGGCTGGCCCGTGCTGAGCTCTGCCAGCCCGGCGGCTTCGCAGAATACTGGCACGCCGTGTCGAGCAACCAGAATGCTGGCACCCGCCAGCTTGTCACCGCTGACTTGTTGGTTCAGCCAGTCGCGCAGGCGTTGCAGGCGTTCGGGGCAGAAGCCGACCGCTGTCGGATTGACGAAGTCGATGGTCATTGTGAGTTCCTCGTTAGTGACCCGTCTCGCACCAGCGGGAAACGTGGGTGGCGAAACGGCTTGCCTGGTTCAAGCGTGCGAATGTCAGCGTAAAAAGGACCTGCGGCACCAGGTCTCTCAGCGGAAATGGCGTGGTCACCGAAATAGCGCAGGGTCAGCGTGCGTCGCTCCGTGATCCGCGTGTCCACGGCACCGCCACCGTGGAGTGTGGAGGTGTGGAAAGCGATGACATCGCCTGGCTCGGTTGCCCACGTCACGATGTCGAAGTGCTGACGATCAGCTTCGATATCGGGCAACTTCGGTATGGTCGACGAAGGAAAAATTGGCAGCGTTGGGTCAGTGGGATCAAATCGGGTGGTATTGAAAAGCGTGCCATGATGGGAACCACGTACGAATTCCAGGCCGTAGCCCATTGGCAGCACTTCGAACGAGATCCAGAACGCAACGAGATGTTCACCGTCGACGGCCAGATACGACGTGTCCTGATGCCAAGGTGTGCGCCCGGCTGAGCCACGTTTGCGGAATACCTGTTCGTACATGTACCAGACCGGTGAACCTCCCCAGAGATGACGAGCGACATCTGGTAACGGGGAAGAGTGGATAATCCTTTCATAAATTGGCAGTGAACCGGGATTGCACAGATCCTGGAACGCGTTCTTCGTGCCGGGTAACAACCCGCTCGCCAGTGGTCCCGGATGCTCGGTGCTCCAGCGCCAGGCGTCGAAACAGGCGGCGACCTGTTCCTGGTCGAGCAGGGATTTCAGCAGGAGCACACCGTCTTCACGGAACCTGCCGATCTGTTCGTCACTGAGGTCGTTCATGCCGTTTCCTGCGCCGGAGGCGCAATGGTGAGGGCGATGAGGTTGGCGATGACCACCGCAGCGAGCATGGTGGTCATGACCGGTCTGAGTGTGCCGTCGTGCAGATAGGCAGCCAGCGCACCCAACAAGCCGCCGAACACAAAACTGGAGGTTGCCATCAATGATGATGCACTGCCTGCGAGGCGATCAAACATGGGCAGGTACAGGGCGTTGACCGACGGTCCGATCATGCCTGCAGTGCCAATCCCCAAGGCCAGCATCGGCGTGAACACAGATGTCGTCGGATCGGTCAGGTAGACCAGCAGCGTCACCGCAGAGATCGCCAGAATCTGTATGGACCGACCAACCCGGAACAGCGTGAACGGTGCAATCCGGCCAACCAGCCGCGAGGTGGTCAGTGAAAAGGCCATCATGACGACGATGTTCGCGCCAAAATAGAAGACAAAGTGATTGGCGCCAACCGCAAAGTACTCGAGATAAATGAAAGCGGAATTGGTGATGAAAACCATCATCACGGAGGTGATCAAGCCCTGGGTGAAGATGTACCGCAGTGGCAGCAGGCGGCCATCGACGCGCATTTTCAGTACCGCAGCATATTGCGGCAGGATCGATCCGAGGCGGATGGTTCGTCCCGGGTTTTTTGCCGTCTCGCCGATTACTGGAAAAGCCAACGCCACCAGGACCGCATACACCGCGAGAAAGACGAAGATCGACTGCCAGCCGAAGTCCATCAGGGCGGCGCCAATGGCCGGCGCAAACAGTGGTGCACCCAGCAGGATGAGCATCACCAGTGGATATCGTTTGGCAGCTTCTGCCGGTGGATAGCTATCGCGAATCATCGCCATCGCCACCACCGTGGCCAAACCACCACCGATGGCTTGGACGGCGCGCAGGATCTGGACCATGCCGATGCTCTCGGCGAGTGCAATCAGGATCGAACAGAGCGCCAGCAAAGCGAGACCGGCGAGCGCGACTCGCATGCGGCCGATCTGGTCAGAGATGGGGCCGCCAAAAACCTGGCCTACTGCATATCCAATCAGAAAGCTGCTGACGGTGACGTTGACACCAACGATATCGGTACCCAGTGACCTGGCCATGGTAGGGAGCGCGGGCAGATAGGCGTCGATAGCCAGCGGCCCGATGCCAATCAAGGCCGCGACAAAACCCACCAAATAGCGGTGGGGCGTCTTGTTCGGCGAGCTGATCTGGTTCATGACAGGTCTGTCAACGGGGATCGATGACGGCAAAACAGCGACGCATCTCCTGCACAAACAGGTCCGGTTGTTCGAAGGCAGCGAAATGGCCACCTTTGTCCAGTTGATTCCAATAGACGATGTTGAGATAACGGCCTTCGGCCCACGAACGTGGCGTTGGCACGATTTCCTGCGGGAAGATGCTGCAGCCGGTGGGCAGTTTGACGGTGTTGTCCTGGCCTGCGCCAAAGGCCCGGCCAAAACTCTCCCAGTACAAGCGGCCTGACGACGCACCTGAGTTGGTCAGCCAGTACAACAGGATGTTGTCCAGCAACTCGTCCCGGCTGAGGACATTTTCCGGATGCCCTGCGCAGTCCGTCCAGCGCCAGAATTTTTCCAGTACCCACATGGCCTGGCCAACCGGGGAATCAGCCAGTTCGTAACCGACTGTCTGCGGTCTGGTGGCTTGCTGCTTGGAGTAACCGGAATCCCAGTCCGCGTAATCCTTGGCGCGTGCGAGTGCATGTTTGTCTTCGGCAGTCGGGTTTTTCAAAGCCTCCTTGCTGGCGCGGGCGTTCGGCATGTTGACGTGGATGCCCTTGCAACGGCCGAGATTCTGGATGCCGATGGCCGTCGTCACGGCTGACCCCCAGTCACCGCCCTGAGCGAAGTAGCTGGTGTAGCCGAGCCGTTGCATCAACTGATCCCAGGTGGTGGCAATGCGATCAACACCCCAGCCCGCGGCCATGGGTTTCGAGGAAAAGCCATAGCCCGGCAGCGATGGGCATACGACGTGAAACGCATCACCGGGCTTGCCACCATGTTCTTCCGGATGGGTCAGTGGCCGGATGACCTTGACAAACTCCACCACGGAACCCGGCCAGCCGTGCGTCATGATGATGGGTCGTGCCTGCGCGTGCGGGCTGCGGGCGTGAATGAAGTGAATGTCGAGCCCATCGATGGAAGTCACAAACTGATCAAATGAGTTGAGCTGTGCTTCTCGTACCCGCCAGTCGTACCCGGTTGCCCAATAGCCACAGAATTCCTTCGCATAAGCGAGCGGTACACCTTGATTCCAGTCATCCGGCGTTTCACGGTCAGCCCAGCGGGTGTTGTTCAGCCGCAGGCGAAGATCATCCAGATCAGCCTGTGGGATCGCGATTCGGAACGGTCGAACGTCGGTCATGGCCTGCCCACTTGAACGGTTGTATCGCCTGATTATGGGGGGGCAGGCAGGGCGCTGACCATCTCTTGATTCAGGGAAGATCTGCTCAGTCTGGCCTTCCCTGAATCAGGTTCCAAACCGCCATCGCAACTTCGCCACGAACAGACTGACGATCGGATCCTGGAAAGAATCGGCGAACAAGTCGCCAAACGAATCGTCCTCGACGTTGTTCAACCGGTTGCCACGTGTGTAGACCACAAACAGATCGGTCAACGGCGCAATTTCCCAGCGATAACGAAGCTGCATGGTAATCAGGCTGACATTGATGTCGTGATTGGCTCGGGTTCGGGCGGTTGGCACCAGGTCGCCGTCATTCAGTGGCACAGCGAAGAATCCGCGTTCGTCCACCCGTACACCAGCCCACTGCATCGACAGCCTGATCTGGTGCTGGGGAGCCATGAACCAGGTCATCTTCAGGCTGGGTGTCCACTCCGTGCCGTGATAGGCGCCGACGTTGCGACCACCTTGATAGACCAGCCAGCCATCGCGCCTCTTGTACTTGATATCGAGGTCCATGTAGAAATTGTCGAGCGGGCGAAAGGTCACACCGGTAGACAGGTTGTAGGTCCATTCTCCGGTGTGTTCCTGTAGGCCGCCCATGCCAAACGACCAGCTGGCCATGCGGCTGGCGTCTGTGGAGAGCAGGGTGTCAAGCCACAGGCGATCTTCGGTCCGATAGGACCCATTGCCGCGTGTATCGAAGTCCTCGAATCGTGCCGGGAAGTACCCGACACCGGTACGAAAGGTGAAACGGCGGGGCAGGGTGATGATGTTCCGCCACAGCAGCGACTTCTCGACAAACTGGTTCTTGGAGAGATTGCGCTGGACCTCGACGGTAATCGCCCCGCGGGAGTTGATCAGGGGACCACGCGGTTTGTTGTCCGCGTACTGCATGATGTACTGCGCACCTTCGTAGTCATTGCGACGCAGAAAGCCGAGGTCGGACAACCGAGCGCCTCGATCAAAGTAGTCAAATTTGATGATGTGCGCGAGATTGGAGGACGGGGCATAAACGGCTTCGAGGAGGGCGCCGTCACCACCGCGGCCAGCCACCTCGGTGCGTGTTGATTGCACATCCAGCGAGAGTTTACCGTTGGTGGTGCCGAAGTGGGCATCTACGCTATGGACGCTCGCGTCAAACAAAGGCCCGGACACCTCCGTGGCAATGGCCCCCAGGCCGTAGCGAACCGACTCCCCGGTGTGTTCCCAGATGAGACGCCCGATACCGAAGTTGCGCCCGTCGGCGTCGATGTCGACCGCGTCGCCTAGTGTGTTGCGTCCGAACCACTCCACATCGTCTTCCGCGGCACCGAGAATTGCATAACGCAGGCCGCCAAAGTTGCCGCTCACCTTGGCAGCGCCAATCAGCTCCGTAGGCAGATTTGTTTCGCCGCGGTTGGGTGTAACCCCGGGAGGCAAGGTGACCTGTGTCGCGATGCCCCCGATTCGTCGCGTGTTGACGATTGAAACCGGCGTAGGCAGGAAGTCATTGGTGAATACTCGTCGACTTGTCGTTGCAAAATTCTCGTTGGTGTGGAGTCGCAGAGCGTTGCCATTGTTCGCCCGCGGAATGGTCTCGAAAATTTCGTTCCCTTCCAGGAAAAACAGGCGCTTTTCAGGAAAGAACACCTCTGAGGCCGACAGGTTCAGAACGACGTCGTCGGCTTCAACGGAACCAAAGTCCGGGTTGAGAGTGGCGTTGATTTCGAAACGTGAGGACGGCTTCCACGTGAGGTCCAAACCCGCTTCGGCCTTGTTATCGCCACGTGCTTCGTCGATGGTTCCAGACGCGTAAGGAATCACCGACAGCTGCTTGATCGGCTTGACGTTGTTGACCTGCATGGTGTTCAGCGCAGTGACAAACTGCGGTGCCGAGTAAGCGTGTCCCGGCCACTGGTAACGCTCGTTCTGAAAGGACACTTGGCGTGTGAACGAAAACCCGATGTCGCGTGTGCCTTCTGCATTCGGCATGGTCATCATGGACCATGGGAAAAAAATCTCGCCGCTCCAGCCATCGTCAAGTTCGGTGGTTGCACCAATCCATGGACCGTCCCAGTCGTTGGTGTAACGACGTTCCGGTAATACCTTGCCGTCTTGTTTAGAGCCTCCCAGAGCGAGGGTGAACCAGTACGCGAAGATGCCCTGACCGGTCGTGTCGATGGTGACACCAAACGTATCGCGATCGATGAATTCGTCCCGGTTGGTCATGCGAGACGCCAGTGTCTCTTTCGGCTGTTTCATCACGGAGCTGAGGTAGAGGCCTTTTTCAGTGGCAAACAGTCGGATGGCGGTAGACCAGCGCGCCGGCTGGCCAGTGCCGGGGACGGCGACCAGCATGTTGTCGTAGGCCGGCAGATCTGCCCACATGGGTTCATCGACCTTGCCATCAATCTTGATTTGCACTGAGTCGTGGCGAACATCCTTGACGTTGATGTAATGCATCGGGATGCCGTCAAGCGCGCCTTTGGGGCGGACTTCACCCCATTGGAGCTCTGCGGCTGTGGCTATTGGCGATGCAAGGCAAATGAGTAGTGCAACGCAACCCGGGAGGTTCTTCACGTGGTTGTAATCTGTGTGGTGATTGACTGTATTGTAGCGCGCTCGGGTAGAGCGATCTCCCAATCGCGATCAGAGCAGGATCTGCGCGGTCAGGAC
>CAMDVY010000183.1 GCA_945878745.1 Klebsiella pneumoniae
AGTCTGCTGCAAGAGGCCGATCTGGGGGCCGCTCGACCTGACCCGCAGACGCGTACAATGCTGGAGATCATCAGACCGGAACTCAACAAACTGGTGCGCGAACTGGAGCGCGGCTTGGTGTACGCGACCAGCGAGAGCCGCGGTGCTGATGAGACAAAAGTGTTTCTGATCGGCAGTCTCGCCCGCTGGAATGGTGCCGAAAAACTACTGACGGATCTGCTTCGTCACCCGGTGCAGACCATTCCGGATCCCCTGCAGCCATTCCTTCGGCTCGGTATGGATCAACCCGGCGAAAGCGGTCGTCCTGAACTCGCCATCGCGGCAGGCCTTGCGCTGCGTGACTTCCACCATGTCTGAGTTCAATCTGATTCCAGAGGAATACCATCGGGCGGTGCGCCAGCGTCGCCTGATGTTGATCGGTATCAGCGCTGTGATTGCCGTAGTGGTGTTGTGCCTTGGCAGCATCGGTGGTGCTTATTACCTGCTGGATCAACGTGAAGCCGAACTGATCGTGCTGCGGCAACAGAAAGCACTGTCCGTGCAGCAGCAGGATCGACTGACGTATCTGCAGGGCCAGAAACAGAAGCTCGAATCGGATCTGCGATTGCTGTCGAGCCTGCAAAGCCCGGTGGCGGTGGCGGATGTCGTTTTGGCCGTTGAAAATGCTGCGCGGCCGGCTGGCGTGCATTTTCAGAGCTGGGCCTTTCGCCGGGCGGGCATTCGCACGGCGGATGATCCGGAAGTGCGACCACCCAGCTATTACGTCCTGTCGGAGGAGAAGACTTTTCCTGCCAGTTGGGAGAGTCTGACTCACGTCACCATATTTGGTGAAGCGCGGGACCACGCGGCGTTGTCCATATTCGTGCAGAGCCTGGTCGAACAGCAGGATATTGAAGACGTGCGCATCCAGCGCTCAGCCAGAAACGAACATGGCGTCGAGTTTCAGCTGGCAGTGGTCATGGCGACCAAGGTCGGTGATGCATGATGCCGGCGGTGCTGGGCCGTCTGGCGCCGAGGGAAATCCGGTTGATTGCCGGCTGCTCGCTGTTTCTCGTGGCCAGTGCATTGACCGCCTTTGTCGGCAAACCGCTGTACGGCACGTTTGTCGCGACGGGGACAGAGCTTGATGGACTGCGAGCGCTGGAACACGCGCCAACCGAAGCAGGACTGGAACCACTCGAGCAGGAAGTCGACCGTCTGATGACGGTCCTGCAGGGCGATCTCAAGGATTTGCCGGACCGGCAGCTCGAATCGCATATGGTAACTGCCTTCCAGAGTGCGTCATGGCAGCACGATGTGAACCTGGTCACGATTGAACCGGTGGAAGTGCCGGTAGAGTTACCGTACAAGGAGCTGACCTTCAGGCTTGAACTGGAGGGTAGCTATGCCGGGCTCGACAGCTGGGTGCAGACGGTGTCTACCCAGTTGGGTTACGTCGTGTTCAACGAGTATGTGCTCAAGGTCAAGACACCCGGCAGGGAACCGGTCTTGAGCGCACGTGTCGAGCTGTCGGCGTATCGAATGCGGGAATAGCTTTCAGGCTGACAAGCAGCCAAACGGCAGGGATGCCTTAGATAAGCGTGGTGCACGGAACAAGGCGCTTCGCCAAAGGACTCAGGATGAGTGGTTTGAAATGGATGTCGATGTGTGTGTTGCTCAGTCTGCCTTTACTGGTGGCGGCGCAGGCTCGCTACAATCCTTTTGCCGGGAACCCGACGCCGGCCGCCACTGCATCATCTGCACAGTCATCTGCCTCCACCGGTCGAACGGTGGTTACCCACATGCGCCTGAAAGCGGTCTTGCCAATGGGTAACCCGGCCATGGCCAATATCGATGGCAACATCGTCGCGGTTGGCGAAAAAGTTAACGGCTATATTTTGCGAAGTGTGGGTGAACAGGGTGTGACGCTGGAATCCGGCGGTCGTCGCTTCCAGCTCTACTTCAAGTCAGCCGAAGAAATTGCCAGGGAAGAGAAGGCTGCAGCCCAGAGTTTGACAGCCGGTGCGGTACCGGGAGCCCCCTCATGACGCGCTGGCTGTTGACGGCGTCGTTGTTGTTGCTCTGTTTGTCGGGCCATGCGGAGAACGTCACCATCAGCGTGCGCGATGCATCTATCGGCGAAGTCATTGACATGATCGCCCGACAGCAGCGGGTCAACGTTCTGGTACCCGCCAAACTCAGCGGCAACATCTCTCTGAATCTTTACGACGTACCGGTGGAAAAGGCCCTTGCGGCGGTAGCCAATGCCGGTGGATTTGCGCTGGAAAAGCGCGGCGATAACTATTTCATCGTCGCGCATGACGAAGTGGGCAGTTATGCCAACGGTAACCTGACGGAACTGCGCTGGTTCGCCCTCAACTATGTTGACGGCGAAAAAGTGAAGGAGATGGTGGAGAGCTACCTGTCCCGTTATGGCAAGGTCAGTTTCATCGCCAATCGAAATCTGTTGGTGGTGGAGGATCGTCCAGAATTCCTGCGTCGTGTGGAGGCCTTGCTCAAGGCCATCGACAAACGACCACGCCAGGTCATGATCGAGGCAAAGATCCTCGAAGTCACCCTCAACGATGACGAAAACTTCGGCATCGACTGGTCTGATCTCTTCTCTGGACAGGGTGGAACAGGCGAGTACGGCACCCAGGGATTTACCGCGGGGCCGGATGCGGCAGGTTTTTTCTTCAACATGGTGACGCCCAACGTCTCGGTTGCCTTGAATGCGCTGCGCGACGAAGGTCGGTTGCGCACGTTGTCAACGCCCAAACTGGTGGCCCTGGAAAACCAGGAAGCCAGTGTCGTGATTGGTGATCGACGGGGTTATCAAGTCACCACTACCATCAATCAGGTCACCACCGAGAGCATTGAATTTCTGGAATCCGGCGTCATTTTGCGCGTGAATGTGCAGATCGATGAAGATGAACGCATCCTGATGAGTGTTCACCCGGAGGTCAGTACCGGGACGGTAGATGCCAATGGCATTCCTTCCCAGACCACCACCGAGGTCACCACCAATCTGTTGATTCCGTCGGGTGAGACCGTGTTCATTGGTGGGTTGATCAAGAAGAGTGAAGTGGATCGGCGGCAGAGTGTGCCAGGACTGAACCGTGTGCCCGTGGTTCGCCGGCTGTTTACGGGGACGGAAAACACGCAGATCACGACAGAGACCGTCGTGCTGATTACACCGGTGCTCGCCGATGACACACGGCAGTCGTGGAACCAGGGCGAAATCAAGCGGGTCGAAAGCTCCCCCATTCCTAGTCCTGACTACAAGGTCTGGCATCCACTGACCGGGCGCGGTGACAAACCACTGAACACGGAGGAATCGGAAGAAGCGGTGGAGATCAACGTCGCGGCGATTGAGGAACCTGTTGAGTCCTCGCCTTCGACGGACAGTGTCACCGCCGAAGCGGTTCCCCCGACTCCGGTCGACGCAATTCTGGAAACGCCTGGCGAACCCGCGAAAGAAGCGGTTGAATCGGTTGTGGAAACAAGGCTTGAAGACGTCAGCGAGAAAACTGTCTCGGATGCTGAAAGGGGCAAGCCTGCAGATACCGAGGTCAAACTCGAGCCCAAGTCAGAGCCCGTCCCGGCTCCGACTCCTGCCACCAAACCAGATCAACCCGCCGCACGACCTGTGGAAGTTGCGACGGCCACACCCGGAGTTCGCTGGCTGAATTGACAGCGTCTGGTCAGCGACAACACCGGATGTCACTGGTCATAATGCAACCGCATTCCGATTGAGTTGTCATGACCGATACAGAGCAGGGAAGACTCGATCCCGCGGTTGCCCTTGAACGCAGCGAGAAGTGGATCATCCGCAATGGTATTGGTATCCAGATCATGGAGACCATGGCGGTGGGCGCTTTCCTGACGGCGCTTGCCGTGCAGCTTGGTGCGTCCAACCTCACCATCGGTGCATTGGCCGCGATTCCGCACCTGTCCCAATTGGCACAAATTCCTGCGGTTTATGCGGTTGATCGTCTGGCCGATCGTAAACGTGTTTATCAGTGGAGTGGCTGGGTGGCGCGGCCGATGTTCCTGGTCATTGCCTTTGCCGCCTGGTGGCTGACCGACGCGACAGCGCTTGCCGTCATCCTGGTGGCCTTTGCGATTCGGTACATCGCCGGTGCATTCCTCCAGTGCTCCTGGAGTTCCTGGATGCGGGACCTGGTACCGAACTCGGAGATGGGGCGGTTATTCGGCAAACGACAACAGCGAATGCTCGGGATCGGCATCGTGCTGAGCCTGGTGGCGGCCGCGTTTGTCGACTTGTGGCGAATCTATGTCCCCGAACCGGTGACGATTGCGTACGGCATCGTTTATACACTGGCATTTTTTGGTGGTGCGTACGCCGTGATCTGCGCCCGGCACATCCATGAACCGAAGATGCAGCCGGTGGGTCACGAGGGTTTGTACACCCGTCTGCGCGAACCCTTTACACATGACAACTACCGGCGGCTGATTCGCTTTCTCGCCAGCTGGAATTTTGCCATCAACCTGGCTGCTCCGTTTTTCACGGTGCATATGCTCAAACAGTTGCAGATGGATCTGTTCTGGGTGATCGGCCTTGCCACGTTGAGCCAGATTGCCGCCTATCTGACAGTTGCCAGCTGGGGACAGATCGCTGATCGGTTCAGCAACAAGGCAGTGTTGCGCGTGTGTGGTACTGCGTTTGTGGTCGCGATTTTTGCGTGGACGTTCACGACGTTTCCGGATGTACACGCAGGCACTGTGCCCCTGTTGATCGTGATTCACATCGTCGCGGGGGTATCCACGGCAGGGGTCAACCTGGCGGCGGGCAACATCGCACTCAAGCTGGCGCCGACCGGTAATGCCACAGCCTATCTGGCGTCCAGTTCCATGGTGAACGCCATGGCTGGTGGTGTAGCGGCGCTGTGTGGTGGCGCGTTTGCGGACCTGTTTGCCACCTGGGAGCTGTCGCTGACACTCAACTGGCACGACACGACCAATAGTCTGGTCGTTGAATCCCTGTCGTTTTCGCACTGGGACTTCTTCTTTTTTCTCGCCACGGTGATCGGGTTGTACGCGCTGCATCGGCTGAGCCTGGTCAATGAAGAGGGCGACGTGGAAAACAAGGTGGTACTGGGCATGCTGATGCGATCGGCGCGCCAGAGCCTGCGCAACCTCAGTTCGATCGCGGGTCTGCGTGCCGCATCCAGTTTTGATCTGGATGACCTCAACGACGAGTCGGAACAGCGTCCTAATGTTTGAGCTCAATTGGATAATCATTTCTTGATCGAAAATGTTGCGCAGGGGCAGTCTTTGCGGGAGCGGTCTCCAGACCGCGATGTGCAGATCCAAGGCAAATCGGGGTCAGGAGACCCCTCCTACAGGGGTGATGGTGTAGGAGCGGTCTCCAGACCGCGATAGTCGGGAGGCCCCGAAGATCGCGATCAGGAGATCGCTCCTTCTACGAAGAGGCGCGTTATCAGTCATTGCGCCCAGGAATGCGTGCTGCCGCGTCTTTGCCGGCCAGCCATCCAAACGTCAATGCGGGACCCAGCGTGCCACCAGCGCCGCCATAAACCATACCGGTGCTGCCCGCCATGGCGTTGCCAACGGCATACAGACCGGGAATGGTCCGTCCACGGACATCCAGTACCCGGCCGTTTACATCCGTCTTCGGCCCCCCCTTGGTACCGAGAGCACCTGCTACCAGAGGCAGCGCATGGAACGGTGCCGTCTGCATCGGACCCAGTGTCGCCGCAGCACCCGTGTGCGTGCGATCGCCATTCCACGCATCGTAGCGACTCACGCCGCGCTGGAAGTCTGGATCCACGCCCTGTGCGGCATTGGTATTGAATCGAAGCACGGTGGCTGACAAGGTCTCGGACGGCACACCGATCAACTCGGCCAGTGCATCCAGCGTGCTGGCCGATCGAATCAATCCCTCCGGTTTTTCAGTGTTCGGACCAAAACCCGCGATGGGGTAACGGCGCAGGAAATCGTTGTCGAAGAGCAGCCAAGCCGGATTGTTCTCGAACGCAAAGTGGGTGGGGTCGAAGGTATGAAAGGCCCGTCCGATGTCGTTGTAATTGGCTGCTTCATTGGCGAACCGGCGTCCCTTCATGTTGACGATGCGAGATCCCGGTAGCGTCCGCTCTGACAGGCAAAGTCGGAACAGCGGATAACCATCGATTGAATCATCGGGGATTGGAATCGTCGGCATCCACCACGCTTCACTCATGTTCCCAAGTGCAGCGCCGAGGGCCATGGCCATCAAGAGGCCGTCACCTTCGTTGGTCGGTGGCGAAGCCGGGCCATCCAGAGGACCACGCAGGAACGCGCTGACCAGTTCCCGATTCCACTC
>CAMDVY010000184.1 GCA_945878745.1 Klebsiella pneumoniae
TGCTGTTGTCCTCTTCCTGTTCTTCCCTCGATTGATGCCGCTGTGGAGCATGCCGTTGCCAGGAAGCGTCGCGAGTGGTCTCAGCGAAGAGATGACGCCTGGGGACATTGCCAACCTCAGTCAGAGTGACGAATTGGCGTTTCGTGTCGAATTCGACGGCGAAATGCCGGCTTACCGAGAGCTCTACTGGCGAGCAGTGGTGTACTCGGAGTTTCTCGACGGCACGTGGAAAATGGTTGAGCCCATCGAAGAGCCGGCAGTGCTTGGTCGCTCGGGTTCTCGTGATGTCAGCTATGAAGTCTTGATGACTCCGACTGCACGCAAGTGGATCTACGCGTTGGATGTGCCTATCGAACAAGACGCACGGGCGACACTGCAGTCAGACTTTCATCTCGAGGTGGCCAACCCGATTACGTCCGTCTTTCGTTATCGCGTCCGATCGGCGCTTGCGCATTTCCGTGGTCCGGACTTGTCGCCGGAGATGCGCGCTCGGGAGACACGAGTGCCCGAGGGAGACAATCCGAGATTGGTCGCCTATGCGCGCGATCTGTACGCGAGGTACCCGGATACCCGCGAGTTTGCGGAGGAGATACTCAAGCACATTCGTAATGAACCCTATGTCTATACCCTGTCGCCGCCGACTTTGCCTCGGCGCGACAGCATCGACGCCTTCTGGTTCGACAGTCGACGAGGATTTTGTGCCCATTACGCTGGGGCGTTTGTGTATGCCATGCGAAGCGTGGGGATTCCTGCACGACTGGTTGGCGGGTACCTGGGCGGGGAAGTGAATCCGAATGGCGGGTATCTGGTCGTGCGGCAGTTTGATGCGCATGGCTGGGCGGAAGTCTGGATCGCCGGCGAGGGTTGGGTTCGTGTCGATCCAACTTCTGCTGTGGCACCAAATCGTATCGAAAGCGGTCTTGCCAGCGCCCTGGAAGAAAGCGAGCGCTCGAGTTTGTCTCTGCTGACAAACGCCAGACTTGATACCGGGTCTCTGCTCAGCCGAGTATTGATGACGTTTGATTCCATTGATCATCGCTGGAATATGTTCGTTGTCGGTTATGACGGCCAGGTTCAGCAACACCTGCTCGGCGATTGGTTTGGCAATCTGAAGCCGGGTCGAACAGCGCTCATCATGGTCGCTTTGGGCGGTATTTGTTTTGGTCTGGTTGCGTTTGTGATGTTCTTTCAGCGCCGACCAGTGTCCAGGAACCCAAGTGCCAACCTGATTCACCGATTTGTGCGTTTTGCCGGTCGTTATGGATTCGATCGTCAGCTGACGGAGTCACCCCAGGCTTTTGTGCGTCGAGTCAGTGACGGGATCGGTAATGACGCTATCGTCGGTGAGACCGTGGCCCTCGAGGTCGAGTCGGTGCTGTATGGTGGTGAACCGCTGAATCGGGAGGCGTTGAATCGATTGCGATCGACGTTGCGGCGCCTGCAAGTGAGCCTTGCGCTTACTCTGCGGTGAACACTGCACCAGCTTGTCGGTATACTGGACTTCTCTTCGAACTCAAGGTCAATTCGTGTTGGCCATTCCATCTTGAAACTGCTGCAGCGAGCGACCCCCTGTGTCGGCATCTGCTCGACGACCTTTGGCGATCTGATCTGCCGGGGATGCAAGCGATTTTCACATGAAATCGTTCAGTGGAACGGCTACGAACAATTGCAGCGCGATGCCATCTGGCAACGGCTGTTCGAACTGCGTCGCCAGGCTGTCGCAGCTGCTGTGCGTGTTGTCGATGACGCTCGGTTTGCCGCGTATTGCCAGGTGCGCGAACTGCCACCGCAAACGCCGTGGGAACTGGCCGCCTATGAGGTGTTGCGCACAACGGTAATCAGGGACCAGGACCCTGCGGAGTACGGTCTGCAATCGGTTGCCGGACTGCCCTCGCTGGCGCTGTTGCGCGCTATCGATGCAGATATTTTTCACCGTTCGCAGGCTCACTACGAGCACAGCTTTCGGGTGGCAGCCGAGTAAGCGGGCCCTATGCGCGTGAAGGAGTTCCTCTCGTGTGTTACACCTGTCGCCTGGCTCGAACGGGCAGTCGACAATCTCGATACGCTGCTCATTGATCACGCCAACTGCGAGAAGAAGGCTGCGGGCAACGCGCTGAATCTGCTCTACCGTCATGTCGAACACACCCATCTGCTGATGCGGCTGTCCAAACTGGCGCGTGAAGAACTGCGTCATTTTGAACAGGTTTTACAGGTGATGCACAGTCGCGGAATCCGATACCGGCATGTGTCCGCTAGTCGATATGCGGGGACGCTACGTGAGCAACTGAACAAGATGGAGCCACAGCGGCTGATCGACACACTGATCGTTGGTGCCATCGTCGAGGCGAGGTCCTGTGAGAGGTTTGCGTCGCTGGTCCCGGTTCTTGACCTCGAACTTGGACAGTTTTATGCAGGTCTTCAAGCGTCTGAGGCGCGACATTTCGAGGTCTACCTCGCGTTGGCGCGCAATCTTGCGGATCAGGATATCGACGCCCGGGTTGATGAATTGCTCGAGATTGAAGCCGAACTGATCACGTCGAGGGATTCTGAGTTTCGATTCCATAGCGGTGTGCCAGGCTGAATGGGTGCAAGCCGAACGTGGCACCACGCTGAATCGCATACCAACCCACGAATCCGTCCCAGCTGCCCAGCACAACCCGTTCACCTCCTGGCCAATCATGTCGCGCCGGTCGATGGGTGTGACCGTGAACCATGGAATGGCATTCCATTGCCTCCAGCGCTGCCTTCACTGCGGTTGCATTCACATCCATGATGTTGGCTGCCTTGTTGGCGTTGGTGGTTTTGCTTTGAGCGCGCATCGAAGCCCCAAGCAATCGCCGCTCCTCAAGGCTGCGACCGAGGATGCCGCGTTGCCAGTCCGGATCGCGCACCATGGCCCTGAACTGTTGGTATGGCGCGTCGTCAATGCAGTAAGCGTCGCCATGAGCGATCAGCACACCGTCCGGAAGACGGGTCGGGTCCTTCAGCAGGTGCACGCCCGTGTCTGCCGAAATTTGTTGGCCGTAGAGAAAGTCGCGATTGCCAGGCATGAGGAATACGGGGCAGCAGGCAGCTGTTACGCGCAACACTTCACGCAACGCGGTTGCCAGCTTCGAGCCGTCATCGTCTCCAATCCACATTTCGGTGATATCGCCAAGCAGGTAGATTTCGGTCGCGTGATCGCGCCAGGCGATCAACAACTCGGAAAACCTCTGGAATTGAGAGGAGTCGACGGACTCCAGGTGCAGATCGGAGACGAATAGTCGTGTGACGGGGTAATCGATTTGCATCGCAGCATTCTAACCTTCAGCGAGAACGGTTATCATCGCCCCCGCTCGCTGAAAGACGGTTTGATGGTGTTGGGCTCCCTCGTGTAGGAGCGATCTCGCGATCTGATCGGAATCAGATGGGGAGCCGCGACTTGACACCAAACCCTCACAATTTGCGAGTTCATCGGGGTATAGCGCAGCCTGGTAGCGCGCCTGCTTTGGGAGCAGGATGTCGGGAGTTCAAATCTCTCTACCCCGACCAATTTTCTGCAAGTGGCTGATGCCGAGTTGGCTGTTCATCTCGCAGTGCGTTGTTGAAAACGGGTTGCGGAAACGAATCGGTCAGTCAGTTCACAGCCTGTGTTTGCCTGTAAAGCGCCTGTAGCTCAACTGGACAGAGCATCGGCCTTCTAAGCCGAGGGTTGAAGGTTCGAGTCCTTCCAGGCGTACCAGCCCAGGAGGGTTGCCTAAACCCTGGCTGAATATCCACGTTCCGGAGCATGCAGCGCATCATCATCGAACTCCGCCTTCCCACCTTCCAATCTGCCTGCGTATAATCCCGCGCCGCTCGCAAGTCAGCCGATCAACCGATCATGATCAGGCGAAGTGAGTGGCTTCAGTTGACCGCAAGTAATGGTGGACGTAGCTCAGCTGGTAGAGCTCCGGGTTGTGATCCCGGCGGTCGTGGGTTCGAGCCCCATCGTCCACCCCATTTTGAAGTCTGCATGCATTCGCATCTCCTCGTGGGGCGATTGATACAGATACTGCGTCTCGTAGCTGGCCCATTGCTGATTGCAGTATGGGGAAACTAAAAAAGGCTTAGGTAGGTAATGCACATATCCATTGAAACGATGAGCGGACTCGAACGACGGCTGACCATCACCGTGCCCTCGGAGGAGTTCGAAGAGAAGATCGGCCAGAAGCTGCTCGAAGCGCGTGGTCGGGTAACCCTGCCTGGGTTTCGACCAGGCAAGGTGCCGATGAAGGAAGTTCGCCGCCGTTTTGGCCAGGGCGTACGGGTGGAAGTTGCTGGCGAGTTGATGCAGTCAACCTTTTACACAGCCGTCGAACAAGAATCGTTGTTCCCGGCCGGCCAGCCAAAGCTCGATGTCGTCAAGATGGACCCGGGTATTGATTTCGAGTTCACGGCCACCTTCGAAATCATGCCGAAGGTGTTTCTCGGTGATTTCAGCAAGATCGAAGTCAAGCGCGTAGTTACCCAGATCGGTGAGGCTGATATCGATGTGATGGTTGAACGATTGAGAGAGCAACGAAAGACGTTTGAGAGCGTCGATCGGGAAGCCACTGACGGTGACAAGGTCACCGTTGACTTTGAAGGCCGGCTCGATGGGGAAGTGTTTGATGGTGGCAAAGGCGAAGGCATGGCCTTCGAGCTTGGTCGAGGTCAGATGATCGAATCCTTCGACACGGGTGTTCGCGGAGCGAAACCGGGAGAAACTCGAACATTCGATGCGCTCTTCCCAGAGGACTACCGCGCCAAGGAACTGGCCGGCAAGACGGTTGAGTTCACGGTGACCGTAAAAATCATCGAAGAATCGCGGTTGCCTGCGGTGGATGAAGCGTTCATCAAGGCCTTCGGTCTTGATGACGGGCAGGTCGATTCCCTGCGTGCGGATATTCGCGCCAATATGCAGCGTGAGCTGGATGCAAAACTGCGCGGCTTGATGAAAAAGCAGGTGCTTGACCAGTTGGGTGGATTGCACGAATTGCAGTTGCCTTCCAGCCTGGTACATCGGGAGATCCACAATCTGAAGGATCGGCTGATGGGGCAGATGCGCTCCTACGGTGCCCAGTCTCAGGGTGCCCTCAATCTGCCGGATGCGCCCTTCGAAAAGGAGGCCGTGCAGCGTGTGAAGCTTGGCCTGATCATGAATGCGATCATCGAAAATCATGGTCTGACAGCTAACGAAGAAAAGCTGACGGAGCGCCTGCAGCAACTTGCAGCCGGTTACGAAGATTCAGCCGAAGTCATCCGCTACTACCGTGGGAACCCGGAAGAGCTGCGCCAGATCGAGCTTGCAGTGATCGAAGACCAGGCCATCGAGCTGGTACTCGGCCAGGCGACGTCGGAAGAACTGATGGCGGTCTATGCTGACGTGATGGCAGACAAGGTGCTGCCGGAAACGCAGAACAATGATGACGCTGTTCTCGATCACGCGCATGATCATGACCATGGACATGAAGGACATGTTCACGACGAGAACTGTAATCATTAATCAGCTGTCACGAGAGACTAGAATCCTGCGCAATCTCAACGAGTTGCAGCAAACCCGGAGAAAAGGCTTATGAACGAGCGTATGCAAGACCTGGACATTTCTCAACTCGGGCACACGAATCTGGGGCTCGTGCCCATGGTCGTCGAGCAGACGGCGAGGGGAGAGCGTGCTTATGACATTTTCTCCCGATTGCTCAAAGAACGAATCATCTTTGTAGTTGGACCGATCGATGATCATGTCGCCAACCTGGTTGTCGCGCAGCTGCTGATGTGTGAATCGGACAATCCGGACAAGGACATCAGCCTGTATATCAATTCACCCGGCGGCTCAGTCACGGCTGGATTGTCGATTTATGACACGATGCAGTTCATTCGACCTGACGTCAGCACGATGTGTGTGGGCCAGGCGGCCAGCATGGGCGCTTTTCTGCTCGCCGCAGGTGCCCATGGGAAGCGATATTCGCTACCGAATTCGCGGATGATGCTTCATCAACCTGCTATCGGTGGTGCGCGAGGCGTGTCCAAGGACATCGAAATCCATGCGCAGGAAATATTGCTCATGCGGGATCGCTTGAACCGGATTCTCTCAGAGCATACCGGCCAAAGCGTGGAGCGCATTACCAAGGATACGGATCGTGATTTCTGGATGGCTTCCGAAGATGCACTGGCCTACGGATTGATCGACGTCATTCAACAGCCGCGTCGCAAGGGCGGCGTCACGAAATAGAGACCCAGGTAAACGGACGGGATGGTGAAACAAACTGCCAGAGTTGGATCAGATTTTCCAATTGTGGAATTGGTTCCGGTT
>CAMDVY010000185.1 GCA_945878745.1 Klebsiella pneumoniae
CCGCCAGCCGCTCCAGCAACTCCGGAAGAATCACTTCGATTGTCGCTGGAAACGGCGAAGCCCGGCGATGTGATTACAGTGCCAGAAGGCAAACTTGTGTTTGATCGCTCGTTAACACTGAACACCAGCGGCATCACCATTCGCGGCGCCGGCATGGACAAATCAGTGCTGTCCTTCAAGGGCCAGATCGCAGGCGCTGAGGGTCTGCTGGTCAACGCCAGCGACTTTCTCATCGAAGATCTGGCGATTGAAGACAGCAAAGGCGATGCGCTGAAGATCAACGAGGGCAAGAACATCACCGTGCGTCGTGTGCGCACCGAATGGACAGGTGGGCCATCAACGGAAAATGGGGCGTATGGCATCTATCCGGTGCAAACCGAGAACACACTGATCGAAGGCGCAGTCGCCATTGCCGCCTCGGACGCGGGGATCTATGTCGGTCAGTCGAAGAACGTCATCGTGCGTAATTCAACGGCGCGGTTGAACGTCGCAGGGATCGAGATCGAGAACACCATCGATGCAGACGTTTACAACAATGTCGCGACGGAAAACACCGGTGGCATCCTGATTTTCAACATGCCCGACCTGCAGCAGAGTGGACATGGCACACGGGTGTACGAGAATCAGATTTCGGACAACAACACGCCCAACTTCGGCGCGCCTGGTACTGCTGTGGCGGGCGTACCCGCGGGCTCCGGGATCATCATCAATTCGAATGACCAGGTGGAGATCTTCAATAACCGCATTGGTGGTAACAACACTGCCAACGTTCTGATCTCGAGTTTCTTCAGCACTGCCTATCAGGCCAAGGAAACTGCACCGGGGTTTGATCCGTATCCGGAAGACATTTTCATCTATGACAACGAGATGGGCACGTCAGGAAACAAGCCGGACCGGGACTATCTTGAAGCGCTCCGACTGACGCTGTACGGCGTGGAAGGTCGGCTGCCGGACGTTCTCTGGGATGGATTCGTCAATGAGACACGGGGCGATGCGCCGGTGATCTGTTTGAAGAACGGTGAATCCCTCGTGCTGAACATCGATGCAAAAAACGAGTTCAAGAACCCTTCGTCGGCGATGACAGCACATGACTGTGAGCTACCCAAGTTGCCAGGAGTAGTGCTGGCTGGTTCATGAGCGGAGTCCCTCGCCGGCACACCGGCTGTTTCATCTTCCTAACGTGCGCCCTGTTGGCTGGTTGCGGCCAACAGGTGGTGTTGCACGCTCCCGATGCTTATCCACAGCGACTCTCGGACTGGCACATGGTGTGGCAGAACGGAAACTCGCTTGAGATCAACGGCGACGCGCAAGTCTACGACCTGAATACACCGCTGTTTTCGGACTACGCCCTCAAGCTTCGTACGCTTTATCTGCCGGACGGAAAATCCGCGGTCTGGCACGAGACCGAAAATTTCGACTTTCCGGTGGGCACCATCGTCACCAAGACTTTTTTTTATGCAGTCGGGGCGACTGCAGGATCTCTGACAAGACACGCATCGTGGGACGGGACAGCCGCGAAGGTGAACTTCGACGACTTCCGGATCATGGAAACTCGCGTGCTCGTTCGTCAGCCAAGCGGATGGGACGCGTTGCCCTACGTCTGGAATGGTGAAGACGCGGTTCTCGCCATCACCGGCAAGGTCATTCCAGCCAATCTGGACGGGGAGGACTTTGCGTACCTGGTGCCGTCCCGAAACGAGTGTAGTTCCTGCCACATCACCAATCACACCGCCAAGCAGTTGTTGCCCATTGGCTTGAAGGCACGGCACCTGAATAAACCGTCGCCCGGCGGGGATGGAAATCAGCTGAGCGCAATGGCAGACCGCGCCTGGCTGAGCGACCTTCCTGAAACAGCGGGTGAAAGCCGTACTTCGGCGATGCACAACACCACCACTAACGTTGAAGACCAGGCGCGCGCCTACCTCGACATCAATTGTGGACACTGCCACAACGCACACGGCGCCGCAGATACATCCGGCCTGCTGCTCGATCGAAGCGCTACCGACGCACGGCAGATGGGAAGGTGTAAACCGACCATCGCCGCTGGCCACGGCAGCGGCGGTCGAACTTTCGGCATCGTGCCCGGCAAGCCCGACGACTCCATTCTGCTCTGGCGCATGCAGACCACCGACCCCGGCGCGCGCATGCCCGAGATCGGCCGATCACTTGTGCATACCGAAGGCGTCGACCTCATCCGGGAGTGGATCGCCGCTCAGCCCGGCACCTGCTGATTTTTCTCTCAGTCGGGACACTCTCTCAGTCCGGAACACACACTCCACTTTGTGCGAAATATCGCACATCGATTCAAGGTTATCGCTTATGCGTTGGGCGGGTGCTTGAGCGTTCAGCGCTTTTCTTCGGTCGCTTTGGCTTACAAAGTCGCGGTGTGTGTTCGTGCTTTATGTTGTGCCAGCACGAAATAACTGACGATTGAGCAAGCAGCCAGCCCTCCCATCACATACATCGCTACGTCGTAACTGGCGTACTGCATGAGATTTCCGGTTATCGGTGGACCGACCACACCTCCCAACATCGCCGTTGCAGGAAGCAAGGTCGACAGCCGGCCACTATGGTCATGCCATGCGAGCAGTCCCATCAGGTAGGGAATGAAGAAGTTCCACGCAACGTTGAACAGAAGGGCAGCTACCAGGAACGGCACAAAACCCTTGACGGTCCCAAGCGCTACCACCGATCCAGCAAAAACAAGTCCGGACACCGTCTCTGGCCAGATGGTTCGAAACCGCCCGGCCAAGGCAGCAGCACCCAACGACCCAATTATCCCGAGCAACAACCCTACAGCGATTGCGGAAGAACTCTGCTTCACATCCAGTCCCGCGTGCAGCGCCAATCGCCCCAGGTAGTTCCAGCCGCTGACCCCTGCGGTATAAAACACCACCAAGGTCGCCAGCACCCACCACGCACCCATCGGCGCATGCGATATCTGCTCAGCAGAAACAGGGCGCGGAGCCATCCGATCGTTCTCTTTGGGCCAAAAAAAGGCGACGCCCACCCCAACGGCAAAACACAACGAAACCGCGCCCACCAACCCGTTCAGTCCAAGAATCGACACAGGCAGGAGAAAGAGAAAGGCACTGGCAATGACAACATCACTGGAGATCTTCAGGCTCATTGTTCTGGCTGGATTTGGTCGCCGGAGAAGCACACTCGAACAGATACTGGAAACGACCACCAGACAGCCGCCGAGCAGAAATTGAAGCGCGTAGAGGAGTGACACGCTGGGAGCCACGGGCATTGCATGAATCGCGCATGCATAGAGAAGAAGGCTGCCAAGAATCAGCCATTGAAGACGCACGCGGGAAACCCAATAGGGCGCACTCAACGAAGCGATCGCCCCAGCCAGCGTCCCGGCAGCGACAAAATACCCAAGCTGGGCATCACTCAACGAATACTGACGAACAAGCTCCGCAGATAACACAGGCATGATGTTGGGCGGAATCGCAGCAACGCTACCAACCAGAATCACGATGGCTGTGGGTGATATGCGCAAGAGCACCTCATCTCTGTTAACAGTCGATTATTCATCAATTCCAGATTCATCGCCTTCAATACCTCAAGCGAGTGAGAGGAATACATGGGCAACTCATGGCGTCGTTTTCTGTAGTGTTTTGCATGAGACATCTCACGACATCAATGGCATTCCTCTCACAGAGCCCAAGACGGATGTATCGATACTGTGGTTATGCCAACACCACGCCGCGAACTCGTCGACCAGGTTCAACCGCTTTTCTACCATCTGGTTTCCAGATGCGTGCGGCGAAGCTGGCTGTGTGGCTACGACAACTACTTGCGTCGCGACTTCGGTCATCGCAAACAGTGGCTCACCAAGCGAATGAAATTTCTTGCGCAGTTCTTCGCCATCGAACTGCATGCCTACGCTGTGATGAGCAATCACTTTCACATGGTCATCTACTACGACCCTCTGGCATCAATGCGGTGGACCGACGAGGAGGTCGTCGACCGTTGGCTTTCGGTTTGTCCACCGCGCAGCTACCGCGACGATCCCAAAGAATCCACCCTCTTCCTTCACAAGCAGTTGCTACTTGGCGACGCTGCAAAGCTCGCGCATCTGCGCGCAGAACTCGGCTCGCTATCCACATACATGAAAATGCTGAAGCAACCCATCGCCAGAAGGGCTAACCAGGAAGATGAGGTCAAGGGCCATTTTTTTGAGCAACGGTTTTACTCCGGAGCACTGCTCAGCGAACGATCAGTGCAGGCAGCAATGGCTTATGTCGATCTGAATGCGGTTGAAGCGAAGATCGCCAAGTCCATCGAGCAGATCCAGGATGCATCGATTGCTGATCGACTGGCCGCGCTGGAGTCTGATCCTGCGAGCCTCGACGCCTACCTTGCTCCGTTGGTTTGCGGGCTTTCTGAAACCCCGCAGAAAATCGTCATCTCGCTGCGATCCTACATCGAAATTCTGAAACTCGGCTGCGATCGTCGAACCAGACACCTCGAGAACTCGCCTGAAGCGAAGTGGATGATGGACATCGCCACGCTCGGTCATTTTCAGCGGGTGTACGGATCACGACTCCAGCTCGATCGCTGGACAGAAAATCGTCATTGGCGTAAAGCCGGTCACTCGATATCCGCTTGACGACCAAGCAGGCGCGCGACACCCGTGGTACACGTTCGACGCATAAGCCCTGGTTCTGACCCATCGGCCACATTCACACCGAATCTCCCTCATGTCGCAACGAGAACGCCAACTCAAGTTGGCGTTGGATCTGGCATCAAGTCCATTCATGCAACGATTCGCAGAAATAGCCAGTAAAAAGTGAATTTGTGCACCAGGAAGAACGTTTTCTTTCGGTGTCCTGGGGCCGCGCTGAGAATTAATGTGTGTCCCGACTTTCTTATGTGTGTCCCGACTTTCTCCGACTTTCTATCTCCCGACTTTCTACTCACGGCAATGCATAATCCCGCCATGAACACGCCCTCCTTACTCGATGCCACCCGAATTCTGCGCGAGCGCTACGGTTTCGAAAATTTCCGCGGCACCCAGGCCGAGATCATCACACACACGCTAGCCGGTGGTGACAGTCTCGTGCTGATGCCAACGGGTGGCGGGAAGTCGCTCTGTTATCAGATCCCTGCCCTGCTCCGCTCCGGAGTCGGCATAGTTGTTTCACCGCTCATCGCGCTGATGCAGGATCAGGTAGACGCGCTGAAAAGAACTGATATCAGCGCCGCATTTCTGAACTCGTCCCAGTTGCCCTTCGAGCAAAGAAGTGTCACCCAGGCTCTGGCATCCGGCCAACTTGATGTGCTGTATGTCGCGCCGGAGCGACTCTTGATGGAAGACACTCTCTCTCTGCTCGATAGCTGCAAAATCGCTCTGTTTGCCATCGACGAAGCACACTGCGTCTCGCAATGGGGACACGACTTCCGCAAGGACTATCTCGGCCTGCACATCCTCCGTGAACGTTTTCCCGGCGTTCCCCGTATGGCTCTCACCGCGACCGCTGATCGGCACACACGTGAAGAGATCATTGATCGGCTGGCACTGACCACAGCCGCACGATTTGTCGAAGGCTTCGATCGACCAAACATCCGCTACACCGTGGCGCCAAAAGGCGATGCGAACAAACAACTGACGCGCTTCCTTGCCAACCACAAGGGCGAAGCAGGCATCGTCTACTGCCAGTCTCGCGCTCGCGTGGAGAAAATCGCCGCACAGCTTTCAGCTGACGGGATCACGGCACTGCCGTATCACGCTGGTCTGCCCGCCGACACCCGACGCGTTCACCAGGCTCGATTCCTGCGAGAAGAAGGCGTTGTGATGGTTGCAACCATCGCCTTCGGCATGGGTATCGACAAACCTGACGTCAGGTTCGTCGTTCACCTCGACTTGCCGAAAAGCATGGAGGCGTACTACCAGGAAACGGGTCGTGCCGGCCGCGACGGCGAACCCGCTGAAGCATGGATGATCTATGGCTTGCAGGATGTCGTGCGCCAACGGCAGATGGTCGACAGCAGTGATGGCAACGATGACTTCAAGCGCATTGAGCGGGGTCGCCTGGATTCGCTGCTGGGCTGGTGTGAGATGACAACCTGTCGCCGTCGAGCGTTACTGACCTATTTTGATGACGATCCAGCGACGGACTGTGGCAACTGCGACAACTGCCTCAGCCCGCCGGACACATGGGATGCAACCGAACCCGCGCAACAGCTCATGTCATGCATTTATCGAACGGGCCAGCGCTTCGGAGCAGGCCACGTACTGGACGTACTGCTTGCAAGAAGCACCGA